>NZ_JBMDKS010000017.1:0-114553 GCF_057809835.1 Mesorhizobium sp. FG116 | reverse complement strand
AATTCCGGGATGACGAAGCGGAGAGGTGGCACTCCCTAGCGGAGATGATGAAGCGGAGAGGTTGCACCCCTAGCGGAGATGACGAAGCGGAGAGGTTGCGGCTCAGCCTGCTTCGGACATCATGCCGGGCTAGCCGGCCTTCCACCCAATGAAACCAGACCTACACGCCGCGTCATCCCGGAAGCGAGCTGAACAAAGTGAAAGCGACGCTGTCCGGGATCCATTCCGTGACATCGCGGCAATACGCAGGTGAGGCAGAAGACAGCGGAAGGGAAAGCGCACGCCGCGTGATTTGTGAGGTTTCCCCCGCAGGGCATTCGCTTCGCCAACCGGCTGCTCACCCCCATAAACGGGGAGAGGAAGGCGTCAGCGTTTGCGCCAAACACCCCACCAGCTGCGGCTTTACGCCGCCTGTTCGGCCTTCTTCTCGATCTGGTCGATGGCGTCGACGACGGCGTCGAAGGTCAGCATGGTCGAGGCATGGCGCGCCTTGTAGTCGCGAACCGGCTCCAGATATTTCAAATCGTCAAAGCGGCCCTCGGGCGGCGCGCCGTTTTCCTTCAGCATCTTCAGCATCTGGTCGCGCACGACGCGAAGCTCCTGCGAGGTTGCGCCAACGACATGCTGAGCCATGATGGACGACGACGCCTGACCAAGCGCGCAAGCCTTAACGTCATGCGCGAAGTCGATCACGATACCGTTATCCATCTTGAGGTCGATGGTAACCGTCGACCCGCAGAGTTTTGAATGTGCCGTGGCGGTGGCGTCAGGGTTTTCCAGCCTGCCTATGCGGTCGATATTCCCGGCAAAAGCCAGAATTTTCCTGTTGTAGACGTCATCAATCATAATTTTCCGATCTATCGCCGTCCGATAGACTGCGATTGCCGCATCTGCACTTTTAATTGCGGCGCTGGTTGAATATATAATGCTCGAGTTCCGGGAACGGCAAGGCGAGTTGTGCGTCTAAGCTTCCGGAACCACGTCACGCCGCTTCGGGCCGTTTCATGACGATCCCGCATAAGGCAGTGGTCCGTTCAACTCGTTCCTCCTTTGAGAGGAACTACGGGAGACGCCTTTTATGGACGCCGTCATCAAGAAGCTCATGCCCAACATGCCAAATGTCGAAACGCGGGCGGTCAGCCGCCCGAGCGAAGCCGAGGTAGAGGCCGCCGTACGCACGTTGCTGCGCTGGACCGGCGACAATCCGGACCGCGAAGGTCTGCTCGATACGCCCAAGCGCGTGACCAAGGCCTACCGCGAGATGTTTTCGGGCTACGACAAGGACCCGGCTGAAGAGCTTGGCCGCACGTTCGAGGAAGTGGCCGGCTATGACGATCTCGTCGTCGTCAAGGACATCGAGTTCCATTCGCATTGCGAGCACCACATGGTGCCGATCATCGGCAAGGCGCATGTCGGCTACATGCCCGACGGCAAGGTCGTCGGCCTGTCTAAGATCATCCGCGTGGTCGAGATTTTCGCGCACCGCCTGCAGACGCAGGAAGCGATGACGGCTCAGATCGCCGGCACCATCCAGGACGTGCTCAATCCGCGCGGCGTGGCCGTGATGATCGAAGCCGAGCATATGTGCATCGCCATGCGCGGCATCCGCAAGCAGGGTTCGACCACGCTGACCTCGACCTTCACCGGCTCGTTCCGCGACAACCCGGAAGAGCAGATCCGTTTCATGACCATGGTGCGGGGCGGCCTGAAGGTATAACGCCACCCTCCCCGCCTTCCAGACACAGGAACCGGCAATGTCGGCGCTCGTTTTCGCTGCGGCTTCGGCTGACAAGAAAGCACTTGAGGGAGGCACGGCGTTTACGCCGCGCTTCGACGCAAACGGCCTCGTCACGGCAATAGTGACCGACGCGGCGGACAACATGCTGTTGATGGTGGCGCATATGAACGCCGAGGCTTTGGCGCTGACGCTGGAGACCGGCATCGCCCACTATTGGTCGCGCTCGCGCAAGTCGCTTTGGAAGAAGGGCGAAACATCCGGCAATGTGCAATACGTCACAGAAGTGCGGACCGATTGCGATCAGGATGCGGTCTGGCTGCGCGTGAAAGTCGCAGGCCACGATGCAACCTGTCATACCGGGCGGCGTTCCTGCTTTTACCGGACGGTGGAGATTGATGGCGGCAAGGCAAAGCTTGCCGGCGACGGCAGTGCGCCGTTGTTCGATGCCGGGTCAACCTATCGAAAGGCCGATTGAACCAATTGGTGTGTTGCCTTTGCGGGCATTCACCATTTCGATACGCAGAGCCGATAGGCTCGCAAAGGGACCAGGGAGATCATGATGCTCGATTGGGCGTCATTGTACAGCAGGCCGGATGTTCGAGAAGCCAATGGCCTCTCTTCATCGACTGGCACGGCTGACCCCAAACCCGCCAGGAAAACGGGCATAGCACTTGCGCTTGGCGGCGGCTGCGCCCGTGGCTGGGCGCATATCGGCGTGCTGCGGGCGCTGGACGAAGCCGGCATCGAAATCTCCATGATTGCGGGCACCTCCATCGGTGCGCTGGTGGGCGGCTGCTATCTGGCCGGCAAGCTGGACGAGTTGGAAGAGTTCGCGCGCAGCCTGACCAAGCGTCGCATTTTCGGACTGCTGGACATCAACCTTCGCGGCAACGGGCTGTTCGGCGGCATGCGGCTCGATGCGCGGCTGCGCGAGCATCTGGCCGGCGTGCGGTTCGAGGATTTGCCGAAGCCGTTCGTCAGCGTGGCCTCCGAAATCCGCACCGGCCATGAAATCTGGCTGTCGAACGGCTCGCTGATCACCGCCATGCGCGCATCCTATGCGCTGCCCGGCGTGTTCGAGCCGGTCAATTGCAACGGCCGCATGCTGGTCGATGGCGCGCTGGTCAATCCGGTGCCGGTTTCGGTATGCCGGGCGCAGGAACAGCCGATCGTCATCGCGGTCAACCTGAGCTCCGACAATTTCGGCCGCGCGGCGGTGATCCGGCATAGCGCGGGCGATCTTCTGGTGGAACACGATGCGCCGGCTGAGCGCAGGCACGAGGACGCGGCGCACGCCAAGGAAAGCCGCCTCGGCATCACCGGCGTCATGGTCGAGGCCTTCAACATCATCCAGGACCGGATATCGCGCGCGCGGCTTGCCGGCGACCCGCCCGACCTGTCGATCCAGCCGAAACTCGGCCATATCGGCATGACGGAGTTCCATCGCGCCGACGAAGCGATCAAGTTCGGCTATGAGGCAGCCAAGGCCCATGTGGCGGAACTTGCGCGGCTACAGTCGGTTCTGGGCTGAAATTTCGCCAAATCAGGCGGAAGCCGCATCGATGATGCGAAACTGCGCGCGTCGATTGCCATTCCAGTAATTGCTCGACAGCGAGCCGGCGACATGGACCGCCGACCCCCTGCTCTTGAACAGGAAGTCGCCGAGTGCGGTATCGACCGCGCGAAAGGCGATGGCCTGGATGCGTCCGCCGCTGCCGGACTGAAGGTCGGCGCGGATGTGGTTGGTGCCGACCTGCCGTGCATCGACCAGCCGATGGCGCGGCAGGGCGAAGACAGGCGCAACGTGGCCGGTGCCGAAAGGGCCTGCCTTGTCGAGCGAATCCAGCAATTGCAGGGTGACGCCCTCGGCGCTGAGCGCGCCGTCGATCAACAGGCTCTCCTGATCCTGCAGGCGGAAAACATCCGCCGCTGCCTTCTCCTCGAAAAAGGCGCGCAAGGCGCCAAGCTTGTCGCGCTCGACGGTGATGCCCGCCGCCATCGCATGACCGCCGCCCTTGACGATCAGGCCCGCTGAAACCGCATCCCGCACCAGCCGTCCGAGATCGAAGCCGGGTACGGAGCGCCCTGACCCGGTGCCGACGCCGTTCGGATTGAACGAAATGGCGAAGGCCGGCCGGCGGGCATGGTCCTTCAGCCGCGAGGCAAGGAGGCCGACAATGCCGGGATGCCATTTCGTGCTGGCCGTGACGATGATGGCCGGTCCGTTGCCGCCGGCAAGCTCGGCGTCTGCCTCGGCGCGGGCTTCGGCCAGCATCTCGGCTTCCATCGCCTGACGCTCCTGGTTCAGGCGGTCGAGCGTTTCGGCAATGGTGCCCGCCTCGACCGGATCATCGGTGGCCAGCAACCTGCTGCCGAGCGCGGCATCGCCGATACGCCCGCCGGCATTGATGCGGGGGCCGAGCAGGAACGATAGGTGGAAGACGCCGACAGGTTCGCCGATGCGGGAGGCGCGCGCCAGCGCCGCCAGCCCGACATTGGTCTGCTGGCGCATGATCTGCAGCCCCTTGACCACGAAGGCGCGGTTGACGCCGGTGAGTGGCACCACATCGCAAACGGTGGCAAGCGCCACCAGATCGAGCAGGCTGAGAAGGTCAGGCTGAGGTGAGCCCGGCAGGCGGCTGCGCAGGACCTTCGCTGTCTGGACCAGCGTCAGGAAGACAACACCTGCGGCGCACAGATGGCCCTGCCCCGACAGATCGTCGTCGCGGTTCGGGTTGACGACGGCGACCGCGTCCGGCAGCGCGCCGCCGACCTGATGGTGGTCAAGCACCACGACATAGGCGCCGGCTTCACGCGCGGCATCGATGGCGGCTGCGCTGTTGGTGCCGCAATCGACGGTCACGATCAGCTTTGCGCCGCGCCCGACAAGCTCGCGCATCGCGTCCGGGTTAGGGCCATAACCTTCGAAGATGCGGTCGGGAATATAGATTTCGGACTCGATGCCGAAATGGCCGAGGAAGCGCTTCAAGAGTGCCGATGAGGCCGCGCCATCGACATCATAGTCGCCGAAGATCGCCACTCTTTCGCGCGCAGTCGCGGCGGCGGCGATGCGATCCGCCGCCTTTTCCATATCGGTCAGCGATGCCGGATCGGGCAGCAGCTCGCGAATGGTCGGATCGAGGAAACGCGCCGCACCGGCGGCCTGCACGCCGCGCCCGGCCAGAACGCGCGCGACGATATCGGAAACGCCCAGCCCTTGCGCGATGGCAAGGGCTGCCATGTCCTCGCGCTCGGTCAGCCGGTGTTCCCAAAGAATACCGGTGGCCGAACGCCTTACATCGAGAAAGAGCCGCTTATCGGCCATTGTCAGTCACGCCTGCACATTGCGGCGCGACTGTAGGCCACCGCCACCAGCGGTGGAATCAGAATTTGTCCAGATCCTGATGCCGCGCCTTGATCTCGCGCACGGTGCGCGAGGAGGAACGCAGTACGATGGTGTGCGTGGTGATGTAGTTGCGGCCGAACTTGACGCCCTGCAGCATGTTGCCATCGGTGACGCCGGTGGCGGCAAACAGCACGTCGCCACGCGCCATCTCGTCCGTGCGATAGACCTTCTTCGGATCGGAGATGCCCATCTTGGCCGCGCGGGCGACCTTTTCCGGCGTATCGAGGATCAGACGCCCCTGCATCTGGCCGCCAGTGCAGCGCAGCGCCGCCGCAGCCAGAACGCCTTCCGGTGCGCCGCCGGTGCCGAGATAAAGGTCGATGCCGGTTTCTTCCGGATCGGTAGTGTGGATCACGCCAGCAACATCGCCGTCGCCGATGAGGCGGATGGCAGCGCCGGTCGCACGCACCGCCTCGATCAGCTTGGCATGGCGCGGGCGATCCAGAATGCAGGTGGTGATTTCGCCGATGCTGACGCCCTTGGCCTTGGCAAGGCTGGCGATGTTTTCGGCCGGCGAGGCGTCGATATCGATCGTGCCATCCGGATAGCCGGGGCCGATGGCGATCTTGTCCATGTAGACGTCGGGCGCGTTGAGCAGGCTGCCCTTCTCGGCAAGCGCGACGACGGCCAGCGCGTTGGGCAGGTTCTTGGCGCAGATGGTGGTGCCTTCCAGCGGATCGAGCGCGATGTCGACGGACGGGCCCTTGCCGGTGCCGACTTCCTCGCCGATGTAGAGCATCGGCGCTTCGTCGCGCTCGCCCTCGCCGATCACGACCGTGCCCTTGATGGCCAGGTGGTTCAGTTCCTTGCGCATGGCATCCACGGCAACCTGATCGGCGGCCTTTTCATCGCCACGGCCGCGCAATCTCGCAGCGGCAACGGCCGCGCGCTCGGTCACGCGCACGAGCTCCATGGTTAGAACCCGGTCGAGGCTTGCGCTGATCTTCTGTGCCGCAGTCATGATGTCTTGTGAAACCCTCTTCGCCACGCCCCACCCTCTGGAGCGAGGCCCCTTTTGTCAAAGGCTCATGACAACGGCAAGTCCCCCAAAAGGAGTTCTGCGGCAATCAACGATATCAATCGATTGAAAGTTCAACGGCTCCGCCTAAGCAGCGGAGCCGTGGGATTTCCTCTTGTATCAGCAGCTAGGGCCGACTTGGAAAATGGAAAGTTTTGGCTAGCGCCAGCGACTGTACCAGTCGCGCTCGCGTGAGCCTGATTGGCCGATCATCATGCCGACAAGCAGGCCGATTGCGCCACCGAGAACGAGGGCGCTCGACACGGTGCCCGGATTGTTCTGGACGGTCTCCGATACGCTGCGCGCGCCGGTCCTTAATTGCTGCGCGGTGCGCGATGCCCTGTCCGATGCGGCCTCGTACCAACCCGAGGCTTGCTCGGCCGCCTCCTCCGCCCGCTCCGCCAAAGCCTTGTTGATCTTGTTCATCTCGCGACGAAGCTCGGCAATCTGCTTCTTCATCGCGTCCTGAACGTCTTCGGCCTTCACTGTGTCAGCCATGTCGGTTTCCTTTCGGGCAAGTTCATGGGCATCCGGGCGGGCAGAATGGCGCGGCTAGAACACCGCGAGATATTTCAGCATCGAGATGATGCCGATGATGATCACGACGACCTGCGCGATCTGGCGCGTGCGCCCGTCGAGCGGCAGACGCTGGACGAGATAGAGAATGAGAACGATCACCAGGAAGGTGATCAGAATACTGATTAAAACGCTTCCAGCCATAGAGTGTCCCTCATTGAAAAGTGCAAAACGCACGAGGGGACAACGGCTTGGGCCTCGCTAAGGTTCCATCCGTTGCGAGGCGGGCAGAGAAATGAAGGAGCGGCTACTCGGCCCGCTCGATACGGATGACCTGCGGCTTCGAGGTTAGGTGGCCGTCCTTGGTGACGCCCTCCACGGCCTTGCGCACCGCTGCTTCCGTCGTTTCGTGCGTGACGAGGATGACGGTCTTTTGCGCGAGCGCTTCCTTGCCGTCGGCATGCTGGACAATCGATTCCAGCGAGATGTCGTTGTCGGCCATGCGCCTGGCAATCGCCGCGAAGACGCCGATGCGGTCGTGTACGGTGAGGCGGATGAAATAGCCGCCGGCGTGGGAGCGCATCTGCGCCTTCTTGTAAGGCCGCAATTCCTTGGCCGGACGCCCGAACACCGGGCCGTGCTGGAAACCGGGGCGGCTCTTGGCGATGTCGGCGATGTCGCCGACCACCGCGGAAGCCGTAGCGTTGCCGCCTGCACCCGGACCTGAAAGCAGCAATTCGCCCAGAATATCCGTCTCGATCGCCACCGCGTTGGTGACGCCATTGACCTGCGCGATGACCGATGCAGTCGGCACCATAGTCGGGTGAACACGCTGCTCGATTCCGCTTTCGGTACGCTGGGCGACGCCCAAAAGCTTGATGCGATAGCCAAGCTCGCCGGCGGCGCGAATGTCGGCCTGGGTAATGTTGGAGATGCCCTCCAGATAGATGCTGTCGGCGGCAATCTTCGTGCCGAAGGCAAGGCTGGTGAGGATGGAAAGCTTGTGGGCGGTGTCGTTGCCCTCGATGTCGAAGGTCGGATCGGCTTCGGCATAACCGAGGCGCTGCGCGTCCTTGAGGCAATCCTCGAAGGAGAGGCCTTCGGCTTCCATGCGGGTGAGGATGTAGTTGCAGGTGCCGTTCAGGATGCCGAACACGCGCGAAACCGTGTTGCCTGCCATCGCCTCGCGCATGGTCTTGATGACGGGAATGCCGCCGGCGACCGCTGCCTCGTAGTTCAGCAGAACACCGCGCTTTTCCGCCGCCTCGGCAAGTGCCACGCCATGCTTGGCCAAAAGCGCCTTGTTCGCCGTAACCACATGCCGGCCGGCTTCCAGTGCCGCCTTCACGCAGGCCCGCGCAGGGCCTTCGTCGCCGCCGATCAATTCGACGAAAACGTCGATATCGGCCTTCACGGCCAGTTCCACCGGATCGTCGAACCATTTGGCGGCGCTCAGATCTACGCCGCGGTCGCGCTTGGGATCGCGGGCAGAGACTGCGGTGACCACCACGTCGCGGCCGCACTGGCGGGTCAGTTCGGCTGCCTTGTCCGCCAGAACGCGGACTACGGATGCTCCAACCGTGCCGAGGCCGGCTATGCCAATGCGCAGTGCTTCAGCCATGACTGGCGACGTCCCTCTTAAATCTCGTGGAATGCGGCAAAGCTCTCAGCGGTGCGCGGAGAGCGGAACCACATTGTTGGGTTGCTTCGCGCTCGTGGACAGGAAGCGCTTGATGTTGCGCGCAGCCTGACGGATGCGATGCTCGTTCTCGACCAGCGCGATGCGCACATATTCATCGCCATGCTCGCCAAAGCCGACGCCGGGCGCCACGGCAACGTCCGCATGCTCGATCAGGAGCTTGG
This sequence comes from Mesorhizobium sp. FG116, assembly GCF_057809835.1. Classification (NCBI taxonomy): domain Bacteria; kingdom Pseudomonadati; phylum Pseudomonadota; class Alphaproteobacteria; order Hyphomicrobiales; family Phyllobacteriaceae; genus Mesorhizobium; species Mesorhizobium sp. FG116. The sequence continues at coordinate 106,012 of NZ_JBMDKS010000017.1, read as the reverse complement.
AGAATTCCAGCGAGCCGAGCTGGCGGAACTGCTCCGGGATCGGTGCCCACGCAAACATCGAAGCAGCCGGAGCCGGGATCGGCCAGCCGGCGCGACCGAAGGCATCGACCATGACATCGCGACGCTTGTGGTAGACATCGCGCACTTCGGCGATGTCCGAACCATCGCCGTTGAGCGCTGCGGTTGCGGCAACCTGGATCGGCGTGAAAGCGCCGTAGTCGAGATAGGACTTCACGCGGGTGAGCGCCGAAATCAGGCGTTCGTTGCCAACGGCAAAGCCCATGCGCCAGCCGGGCATGGAGAAGGTCTTCGACATCGAGGTGAACTCGACCGCGATGTCCATCGCACCCGGAACCTGCAGCACCGAAGGCGGCGGATTGCCGTCGAAATAAATCTCCGAATAGGCAAGGTCGGACAGGATGATGATGTCGTTCTTCTTCGCGTAGGCGACGACGTCCTTGTAGAAGTCGAGCGAAGCGACCAGCGCCGTCGGATTGGACGGGTAGTTGAGGATCAGCGCCAGCGGCTTCGGGATGGAGTGGCGCACGCCACGTTCCAGCGCCGGGATGAAGCCGTCATCCGGCTCGACCTGCATGGAACGGATGACGCCGCCCGACATGATGAAGCCGAAGGCATGGATCGGATAGGTCGGGTTGGGGCACAACACCACGTCGCCCGGCGCGGTGATGGCCTGCGCCATATTGGCGAAGCCTTCCTTGGAGCCGAGTGTCGCCACGACCTGCGTATCCGGGTTCAGCTTCACGCCGAAGCGGCGGGCATAGTAATTGGCCTGGGCGCGACGCAGGCCGGGAATGCCGCGCGAGGAGGAATAGCGGTGCGTGCGCGGATCGCGCACGACTTCGCACAGCTTGTCGACGATGGCCTTGGGCGTCGGCAGGTCCGGATTGCCCATGCCGAGGTCGATGATGTCGGCGCCGCGCGCGCGGGCGCTGGCCTTCAGCCGGTTGACCTGCTCGAAAACGTAGGGCGGAAGGCGGCGAACCTTGTGAAACTCTTCCATGTCAGTTCCAGCATCGAGTGGCGCGAATTCGGGCGCGATATACCCCTATTTGCAAGTCGGGTCGAGGGCGGGATCGCATTTGCCTTCGATCTCTTTCAGCGTGTCCTTGCCGTGGCTCTTGGCCAAAGCGTTGAGCGAAGAGCTGTCATCCTTCGCGCCTGAGGCGCGGGCAGGATTGCGGGCCGACGCGTTGTCGGCATTCAGGGCGGCGAGCTTTGCCTTCGCCTCCTCGTCGGTGAACTGGGGAGCGGCCTGTTGGGCCGGAATGTTGAGGTTGGGGAACGTGCCGGTGTCGTTGGGGCCAACCATGTTGGGACCGGTGGATGCCGAATTCGCCGCAGGTGCCGCATCCTCGATGTTGGAGGTGGAGCACGCGGCCAGCATGAGCAAGCCGGCCAACGCGGTGCCGCGGCCAAGAAAGCCCATGCCAAAAAAAACAACCTTTGCGATACTATGTGTCATGTTGCATCCGTGAAAGGCGCGGTAGACCTTGTTGGACCCTATCAGCCGTCTCATGGTACCATGTCAACAAAGGCTTCGGGAGGAACCGCGCGAACCATGTCCGAAAAACCCGGCCAAGGCAAAGCCGAAAGCGAAGCCCCTCCTTCTGCCGACCAGTATCTTGTGAAGGATCCTGAACGCTTCGCGCTCAACCTTGCCCGCATGGTCGAGCAGGCCGGAAAGGCAGCATCGGCCTGGGTGGAGCCGCGCGAAAAGGGCGAAGTGCGCGACCACGTCGCCGAGCCGGTGGCCGACATGGTCAAGACGTTTTCCAAGCTCACTGAATACTGGCTTTCCGATCCGCAGCGCGCGCTGGAGGCGCAGACGCAGCTTTTCGCCGGGTATATGAATGTGTGGGCGAACGCGATTTCGAAAGCGGCCACGCCTGCTGGGACCGAGCCAACGGCCGAATCGATCAAACCGGAACGCGGCGACAAGCGCTTCCAGGACCCGGAGTGGAGCCGGAACGCCTTTTTCGATTTCCTGAAGCAGGCCTATCTCATCACGTCGCGCTGGGCCTCCGACCTTGTCGAGCGCGCCGACGGGCTGGACGAGCACACCCGCCATAAGGCGAGCTTCTATATGAAGCAGGTGTCGAACGCGATTTCGCCGTCCAACTTCATCCTGACCAATCCGGAGCTGTTTCGCGAAACGGTCGCTTCCAACGGCGAGAACCTCGTCAAGGGCATGAAGATGCTGGCCGAGGACATTGCCGCCGGCAAGGGCGACCTGAAGCTTCGGCAGGCGGACTATACCAAGTTCGAGATCGGCAAGAACGTCGCCGTGACACCCGGCAAAGTCGTCGGCCGCAGCGATGTCGCGGAGATCATCCAGTATGCGCCCACCACGGACAAGGTGCTGAAGCGCCCGCTTCTGATCTGCCCGCCATGGATCAACAAGTTCTACATTCTCGATCTCAACCCGGAAAAATCGTTCATCCGGTGGGCAATCGAGCAAGGCCATACGGTGTTCGTCATCTCGTGGGTCAATCCGGACGAGCGCCACGGCACCAAGAGCTGGGAAGCCTATATCCGCGAGGGCCTGCAATACGGCCTCGACACGATCGAGAAGGAAACCGGCGAGCGCGAGGTCAACGCCATCGGCTATTGCGTCGGCGGCACGCTTCTGGCGGCGGCGCTGGCGCTTCTGGCGCAAGAGGGTGACGAGCGCATCCGCTCCGCCACCTTCTTCACCACTCAGGTCGATTTCACCTATGCAGGCGACCTCAAGGTGTTCGTCGACGAAGACCAGGTTTCCGCCGTCGAGCGCTCGATGAACGAGAAGGGCTATCTCGACGGCACCAAGATGGCGACGGCCTTCAACATGCTGCGCTCGGGCGACCTGATCTGGCCCTATGTCGTCAACAACTACATGCGCGGCAAGGACCCCCTGCCCTTCGACCTGCTCTACTGGAATGCCGATTCGACGCGCATGGCGGCGGCCAACCATTCCTTCTACCTGCGCAACTGCTACCTTGAGAACAATCTCTCGCAGGGTCGCATGGAGCTGGCCGGCCGCACCGTCTCGCTGGCCGACGTCACCATCCCGGTCTACAACCTTGCCGCGAAGGAAGACCACATCGCGCCGGCGCGATCGGTGTTTCTCGGCTGCCAATATTTCGGCGGCAAGGTGGACTATGTGATGGCCGGCTCCGGGCACATAGCGGGCGTGATCAACCCACCGCAGATGAACAAGTACCAGCACTGGACCGGCGGCAAGCCGGTGGGCGATTTCGACGAGTGGTTCGCCAAGGCCAAGGAAACGCCGGGCTCATGGTGGCCGAACTGGCAAGAGTGGATCGAGGCCCGCGAAGGCACCCGCGTGGCGGCGCGTATTCCCGGCAAGCATTTGAAAGCGCTGGGGGAAGCGCCCGGCACCTATGTTAAGGTGCGCGTGTAACAATCTGTAATCTGTGGTGAGTTGACGGATGACGCAAAGCAGGTGAAATGGCGGCGTCAACTGTGCAGTAAGCTTATTCTGTCGATATCCGCTCGATTTTCAGTAGCGTTGCTGATTCGACACAGGTCTCGTTTCCAGGCCGGAAACACGATCATCAGGGCGTTGATGTGAACGACAACGCCAAGGAATTGCCGGTCGGAAACCGAGGGGGAATTTGAGTTTGCAGTTTAAGGGATCGCGCCTCAGGAAGGGTGAACGCCGCGCCATTGCGGCGGCTTTGCTATCTGTCCTCCTTGCATCCTGCACCTCCACGACAGACCCTACGCTTTCGGTTGCGATGCCCGGCTACAATGCCGCCGCGACCGATATTGCCGCGGCTTCGACGCCAGCCGATGCAACCACAGGTGATTCTGTCGCCGCCGCGCCACAGGCCCTGGCCACCGGTGAAGGCGACGTCGCCCTGCCCGATCAGGTTGCCTTCATGCCGACGATGAAGCCGGGCAGCGAACAGCAAGCCCCGATGCCGGTTACCACCGCCGAGGCCGCTACCACCGCGCCGCAACAGCAGGAAGCCGCAACTGCGCCTGCCACGGCCCCTGTGCCGCAGGAAGCTGGCCAGCAGGTTGCCGAAGCCGCGCCTGCAAAGCCGGCCGCTACGCCTGAACAGGCCGCGCAGAGCGCCGAGTTCTACGTGACCGCAACAGAACCACCGGTTCAGGAAGCAGCACCCAAGAAGAAGGGCTTCCTCGCCTCGCTGTTTGGCGCTACGCCCGCTTCCGCCGCCCCTGCACCGAAGCCGAAGGCCGTTGCGCCGGCCGAACAGGCCGAGCCGGCCAAGCCGATCATCACGCTGGCCTCGACGGAGCCGGCAAAACCGATCATCGCATCGGCCTCGGCCGCGCCTGATACGCACAACTACACCACCGATGCGCTTCCGGGCGTGCGCCAGACGGCGCTGTTCGAAATCAAGCGCAAGTCGGGTCTCGACGACGAGAGCGACATCGACCTCAACGAGGAAGAGGATTTCGGCGCCTATCAGGTCGCCTCGGCGGCAGGGCTAGCGCGGTTGGCTCCCAACGGCCTGCTCAAGCAGACCGAGCGCGTCGACGTTGCCTGCCTGAAGCCGTCGCTGGTGCGCGTGCTCAAGACCATCGAAGGCCACTACGGCAAGAAGCTGATGGTGACTTCCGGCTATCGCGACCCGGCCCGCAACCGCCGTGCGCGCGGCGCGAAGAATTCGCTGCACATGTATTGCGCCGCCGCCGATATCCAGGTGCCGGGCGTCAGCAAGTGGGAACTGGCCAACTACCTACGTTCGATGCCGGGCCGTGGCGGTGTCGGCACCTATTGCCACACCGATTCGGTGCATGTGGACGTGGGCCCCGAGCGCGACTGGAACTGGCGCTGCCGCCGCCGCAAGTAAGCCCTCGCCTCGTATCCACTTTCTCACCGTCAAGCGCCATCACGCGATGGCTTCTGGGTCGTGTGCTGCTCCTTCGCCAACGAAAATCGCGTTTTTCACATCAAAGCCACATCCTGAAAAAAGTTGCGAAATGGCTGGCCGGATGGGGTTGCCCGCTTCGCACAACACAACTATAAACCGCCCTCATCTGAGCGCGCCCATCGTCTAGCGGTCAGGACACCGCCCTTTCACGGCGGTAACAGGGGTTCGATTCCCCTTGGGCGTACCAGTTGCTTACAAATCCGGGCACTCCGGCCGGAGCTGCCCCGCCACCCATCACCAGACGCTCCAGAACAGCCCGCCTTCCGTGAATACGGATTTCCGTGCGTCGACCTCGATCATGTCGGTCATGGCGCGCAGCCAGGTGCGGCGGAAAGGTGTATCACTGGTCAGCACATTGGCGCGCACGACTTCGACGAAGGTTGCGATCCTATCTTCAGTGATCCGGGCTTTGGGGCGCATTTCTGCAACGGCGCGATCGAAGCTGGTTTCGGCAATGTCGCGTCCGGTCTTCGCAGGTCGACAATGGTCGTCTTCCGCCCGAAACTTTTACTTTGCGACGAAATCTGATTCACGCTCAGCATGAGCCGATATGACTTGACCGATTTCGAATGGCGCGTGATCGAGCCCTTGTTGCCCAATAAGCTGCGAGGGGTGCCGCGATCCGGTGCGCCGTGGCGCTGCTGATCCAGTTGAACGCTGCAGGGATTGTCCGTCATCTGGCTTTGACTGGCGAGTGACTGGATGACGGACAGAACAACTCCTCCCCGGACCGCAAAACCTGCAGCTACTTGGCCACCGGCATTATTGGGTGAGTTTGTTGACGATCGAGCCCTGTCGCCTGGCAGGCAGGCGAATGCGTTGCTGGCTAGATGCTTCCCAGGGCCATCGACTGAATCCGCTCTCGAAACAGTGGGAAGCAACGTTTAACAGCGCTACAGTTAACCAAACACATTTACTGCTTCTCTGCACCACCAACCTTCCCGGTACAACAATCCTTTGAACAGTTAATCTTCATCGCCGCACCTCATCAATATAAAATTCCTTGCTGCGGTAAAGAAGTCGCCACTGTTTCAGCAACCGCATATTCGAACACTCAATGGCTGCGACGTTTTATACTCCGTCACTGGCTCTACATTCCTCCGATCTGGCACAACTAGATCGCATTGCCGCACCTCGGAGCGACAATCTGTTTCGGGAGTAGACCTACTTCGCGAAGGCCGACTTTACCTTGACCGGATCGGCTTTTGACGGATCGAAGCCATCTCCTTCGAGCAGCGTCGCCATCGCGCCCGCCTCGGTCATGAATGTGCCGCCCGGAAGGAACACCACGTAGCCGTCGGACCAGATCCTCGCCGAGGCAACCTGTTTCAGCCCCTTCGTCCGCCAGAGCGAGATCCGTCCGTCATTGTCGGCGATCGCGAACCGGTTGCCATCAGGCGAGAAGGCCATCGCTTTGATCTCGGCGAACTCCTCAGTGACACCGACAGCGCCAAGTTGTTTTCCAGATCGGGCGTCAAAGAGGCCAGCCTGCCCGTTCTCGAGCTTGGTCAAGAAGTGTTTTCCATCAGGGGATATCGCCACGATCCGAGCGGAAAGCTCGCCCTTGATTTTGTGGACCCGCAGGCGCTTGCCATTCCTGCCGTCATAGAGATGAACCTCGCCAAAGGCCGCAGCGGCTACCACTCCGGTCTTCGCCACTTCAATGTCATGGAATCCTGCCCAGCCCATACCTGGAACCTCGAAATCAAAATCGGCGAGATAGCCCTCCAGCGTCTCGGCCCTGAATTGGGGAGTCTCCGCCTCGAAAATCAGCTCGCCAGACGCGGAAAAGGCCACATCATCCACGATCCCGCTGTGCTTGAAATCCCACACGATGCCGCCATCCTGCGTCCTGAACAGCACAAGCCTGGTCGAAAGGTCGCTGGCCAGCCCGAGCTTGCCATCAGGCGACAGGGCCAGACAAAGCAGCTGGTCAGAGAAAAATTTGATACTCCAAATATCCTCTCCGGTGGTCAGGTCTAGATAGCGGATATTTCCAGACGCATAGGCGGTCAGCGCATGCCTGCCGTCCGATGTCACCCGCACCAAGTTGCGCGAGGTCGTCGCTCCATATGGAAGCGCGGTCTTGACGCGGACAGAAACCCCGCCGCTCGAGAGATCCCAAAGACGGATATTGCCGTCATCATCTCCCATGTAGATGCCTTCACCGTCGGGCGCGAAGACAAGGGAGAACACCTCATCGGTCGGGACAGGGAGGGTTTCGAAATCAAAGGCCCATGCTGGCTGTATGGCGAGGAAAAGGACCAAGGCGATCGCGAATGGCCGGCGAATGCTCATGACGCACTCCGCTACCGGCATTTGACGCTGTCGGCACCGGGCAGCACGACCGGCGTGAACGGGATCACGAAGGTTGTTCCCTTGGCCGTCGCGGTCTTGCCCTTGGCGCATTTCGAGGCGCGGTTCGTCTGCACATAAGCGGTGCAGCCGCGTTTCCTGTCGTCGATGGCGACGACCTTGCCGTAACCCATCTCGGCGACGACGTCGCTGGCGGCATCGACATAGAGGACGGTGCCCTCCACGGAAAACGCCTTGCCGGGGTTGAATTCGCAATCGGCGGCGAGCGCCGGGCAGCTGAGGAGCAGGGCAGCGCCGGCCGCCGCCCAAAGCAACATTCTGGTATCTCGCAAGATCAAATCATCCTTGTTGGAGGGTTCCCAATCGCCCGGTGGCTAGTCCGCGGAAATCTCTATCGCCGGCAGCTTGAGGACCTGGCGCTCCTTCCTGGTAAGCGCCGGGCCGTCGGTTCCGTCCTGCACCTTGATAACTTCGAGAAACCACGGACCGCCTTCGAAGAAATGGCCATCGGGCTGGATTGCAATGAAGGAAGGCGGCTCGGTCTGTTCGCCGAGCGCATGCATCGAGACGAGCTCGCGGCCTTCGTCCGCCGACCAGATTTTCATGCTACCGTCCATGCTGGAGGAGACGATCAGCGAGCCGTCGCCGAGAAACCTGCCGTCCGAAACGGAGTGCCGATGGCCCGCCAGACGGTGGATCATCTCCCCCGTTTCCATGTCCCACAGGATGAGCGTGCGGTCACCGCTCCAGGTGAGGAAGCGCTTGCCGTCAGGGGAAAACTGCGCGCCGGAGAGGAAGAGATCGTGACCGCCGAACCGCCTGAGCTTTTCTCCTGTCGCGACATCGAACAGCTCGTAGGCGTTGGTCGAAGGATCGAATTCCGCGGCATTGCCGAGGCCGCCATTTTCCTGCTGTAGCACCGCAACGATCTTGCTGTCGGGCGAGAAAACGGTGTCGTAGGGTTGGAAACCGGTGTCGATGACGCTGAGAAGCTTGCCCTCGGTGTCGCGGATGACCAGCTGCTCGTAATGCTTCCGGTATCCCCCACCGGCGATGAATTGTCCGTCCGGCGACACGGCGAGGGACGCCATCTCATCGTCGAACTTGATGGTGCGGCCGGCGTATTTGCCCTTCTGGTCCATGAAGGCGATGCCCCCTCCATGCGCCATGCCGATCGTGCCGTCCGGCATGAAGTAACCGGTGCCCGCGCCATCAACCTTGTCCTCATCGGCGACGGCTCCGGTCGCCATCTCCCAGACGTACATGTGCTGCTCGCCGAGGTCGGGCGAATACAGGACCGTGAGGCGCTTGTCGTCATCCATGAAGAACAGGTTTTCGACGACCTCCTCGTCGATCTTGCGCGAGGACACCATCGTTGCGTGGCGCCAGTCCCACACCTGCACGGTTCCATAGAGTGTGCCGACCGCCACCAGGCTGCCGTCCTCCGAAACGGCCAATTGGGTGAGTTGGTGAATCTCGGCGGCGTCGGTGGAATGGACGCGATAGTGGGAGGCTGGTTCGCTCGCCCAAGCGACCGTCGCGGGTGCAAGGATATACCAGGCTATGAACAGAGCGGCGACCAAGCGCAACAGAGGCGGAGCGGTCGGGCACCTTGACCTACGGAGACATAATGTTCCTGGCATCGCAAAGGCGGGTTCCACTGTCGTCTCCAGCTATGAAATCTTTCGCCTACCCGGGCGACTGTAGCCGGCTCAGCTTGACTCTGTGGGAGGGCCATCGGCGCCAGTGGCGCGGCTCACCAGCAGTCCATGAATATGTAGCAGTCCAGTTCTTCCTCGGTCATTTTCATGCACTTCCCGAACTCGGCATCGAAGTACCCTGCATTGCCAAGTTTTTTCATGCACTGGCGATCCCGTGCCGGAGTGTCGCAAGCCCAAGGATGGGTATCGCTCATCGCCCCCGTATTTCGCGTAACGCGTCCATCGTAGCGGGTGCACTGCGCCTTCGTCTTCACCAGGCTCTCCGCACTGGCCATGTCGAATTGTGCCGGAGCGATGGTGGCGGCCAGAAAGGCGACCGCAAGGATCATATTGTGTCTTGGCATTGCTTCCTCTGTTCGCTTGTCTCCTCGGGAACATGTTCTAACAACCCCGAGCCCGCCATCCGTCCGCGCATAGTAAAGTTCAGACCCGTGCGCCCGACACTCCCGTTTGGGAGTTGACGGGTAACGCTTTGCAAAAATGCCGCTTTTCTCCAATGCCCTATCGGTTATCTGTATAGCCGTGGCAAGCTTGGGGCACTTGGCGATGGGGCGAAAATCACTTGATGTCTATGATGAGCGCCGCGTGGCGGCTATCGGCGCGAATGTCACCGCGGCAATCGACGCCGCGACGTTCGGAGAGGGCGCGTGGGACCAGGTGCCGGCAATCCTGAGCGAGGCCTTCCCCGGCTCGTTTGCCGGACTCTACAACATGAATTTCCCCGAAAGCCGACTCAATTTCCTGTCATGGCAGAATATGGACCCGGCTTTCGAAAAGGCCTACGCCGAGCACTTCGCCTACATCAATCCATGGAGCGCCTACTGGACGCCAATAAAGGGCACGACGATTGCCGCGTCGGAAGACGTTTACCCGGCGCGGAGTTTCTCCAGATCGGAGTTCTACAATGACTGGCTGATGCCCCAGGATCGTGCCGAGGCTGCCGTCGGTATGAAGATCGTCGGCGAGCGGAATGAGGCGGTGCATGTACTCCTGCATTTTTCTCGTTCCATATCCGATGTCTACGAGCGGGCCGCGCTTGAAGCTATGGCGAGGATCCGTGGCAGCCTGGAGCGGTCCGTCAACATCTCCCGACTGCTGCGCACGGACATGGAGACGGCGCTAATTAAGGCAAGTCTGATAGAACGCAGCAGTTGCGCAGCATTTGTCGTGGAAGGAAGTCGGCGACTGCGCGATGCGAACCCAATGGCGGAGCGGCTCTTCTTCAGAGGAGAGGGCGTGTCCGTCCGCAATGGCCGTTGTCACCTTGCTGACAAGAGCGCGGATGCGCACTTCGGACTAGCCATAGAAAAGCTGTCGAGGGGGCTACCCACATCGGCAACGCGGATCGCCTTCCGTACCACAACCGGCGCCTGGCAGGTATCGGTTGCAAGCGTTCCGTTTCCGCAGTCGTCGATGGTGGGACTTACCCTGCTTCCGCCGCACCGTCTGATCCTCGTACTGGTCGTTGATCTCAATTCGAAAGACGTGGATTCCGGCGATTTTGCGCCGCTGGGCGCTATCTTCCACCTGACGCCTGCGGAGATCGCCTTCTGCAAGCGACTGTTTCTCAGCGAAACCATTGCAGAGGCTGCCGATAGGCTGGGCATTACAGAGGGAACCGCTCGCACCAGGTTGAAGGCCATCTTCCAGAAGACCGGTACGACCCGGCAATCGGAACTGATGTTGCTACTGGCGAAGGTCGCATAGCAATCCAAAATAGCTGTACGTTTGCAATCGTCATGTGGAGCCAGAAGCTGCCAGGCAGCTGACCGCCCCGTTACTGCCCCTACCCTACGTATGGATGTTCGACACATGAAGTCCAGCGCCAGCGACGAGCGCATAAATTACAAGTCACATACAATGATGTAGCGGTGCCCAGTTTCACCACCGTCGGCGCACCAGATTACCCCAATCCAGAAGTGAGCCGGGCAGTTCGGAGGCGGTCGCTTTGCGCCCTCACCTCCGACAATGGCCGGGCTTGAAGCCTATCCTGTAAGCTGACCCTCGATTGGCGGGGTGAGATTTCGAGGTTTTGTTGCCGTGGATTGATCGGGCGAGCGAGCAAAGGGCGATCGGGCCGCGATCGTTTGAACTCCATCGGCGATGCTCTTCGTCCATGCCCATGCGCTTGTCCGATGCCATCGCAATGACGGCGAAACATCAAGGCCCACCCCAAGTAGCATCTGGGCTATAGCGGGCCGGCGATCTGTTTTTCAGCCACCGCAGATGCCATCGAGTAGATGCTCTCCATGGTGGAGAGGCTCGTAATGTCACGTAGCTGGCCCAGTTGCCGGGCAGTCATGTCGACGCCAAGTTCGTCCTTCAGCCATTGATGCTCCAGAAGAAGATCATAACGCCGGAACGTGAACAGCGGTTCGGGCGCGATGCATACTCCACACAGGTTCCCGATTTCGGAGTTGATCAACCACGGCGTCTGGCAGCGTCCGAGCGTCTGCATCATCATCAGAACCAGAGTGTCGTTGTCCGACATCATCGAGCGCAGGGCATCGATGGCGAACGGTGCGGCAAAGCGCGACGAGAAGGATTTTCGCTCGACGCGATAGCGGAACGATCCGGTCCCGATCGATGTTATCTCCAGTTGGTCCTGCCCTGTCGCCCAACCGTAGCCGTAGGCTGGAACGGTTGCGATATGGAGCAGCCCAAGGGCCGGATTGTTGTGAGGCGACACGCCGCCGTCCACGAACAGGCCCACGGTCTTGCCCTTCACGATTTCGATAAGGTGAGGGTCGAAAAAGTGCGGGGCGGCCGTGGACGCCCGGATGATATTGGCAAGCGAGTAGTGGCGGTTGCCAATGTAGCTGCCGTCTTCGGGGTCGTTCCAGTAAGGCGCCAGACTGTTGTTGGTAAGAAACCAGACGGCGCCGGTATCGACACGTTTCGTAATGATGGCAAGGCCTGTCTTGAGATCGGGCGTGGCAAGCGTGCGGTCGCCAACTATCCCGAGGAATTCACGTTGCAGGGCCTCCGCGCTGAAGATGGCATGGACGAGCGGGATGCGGTTCCAGGCGCGCCTGAAAACATTGGGCGCAAGCCGGAAATAATGGTCCTTGATCTCGGAAAGTGGTTGTCCGAGCGCAAGGCCAGTCGCAATGATCGATCCGGTGGAGGTGCCGCCGATCAGGTCGAAATGCTCATGCAGTGCGATTGGCCGCCCGTAGTCGAGCCGAAGCTTCTCTTCCAAGCGTTCGAGGAACGCAATCGACGCCACACCGCGCAATCCGCCGCCATCGAGCGCCAATATGCGTTTCGGCCTGTTCGTCATGTCCTTCGCCGATCTGGTGACGCCTGATCGTCGGGATCGTCATGGCGCCAGTTCCCCTGCTGGTCCCGATCTATGATGATGACTTTTTTCCCAATCGCCTTGGCGCGACCGATCGTATCGCCAGCGCTGCCGCTCCCGGAATTGCCCGCGCCATCATAGACAGCCACAAGCACGTCGCAGTTGTCGAGGACATCGGACGCCTGGCTGCGATGCGCATCGAGACCCGGCCGCAGGTGCGAAGTCCTGGCGTCCCCTACGCGGGCAACATCTGCGTGCGGCACCCACTCGGGCGCACCTTCGAGCGCGCCTTCTTCGGTAAGATGGATGAGGTTGTCCGTGCCGGAACTGTCTTTCTCCACGCTGGAGAATGGAAAAAACAGCAATGGTCTGGCTGCACCGAGGCCCGTCCAGGCGTCGACCGCAATACGGTCAGCGCCGGGTGCATATCCGCTGACCAGCCCTCCGATAGCGCCATGCGCAAGCCGGCTGGCAAAAAACACCTCCAGGAATTGTGCCAGGCCATCAGGCCCGTTCGTCCGATCAAGATCTCGATGACCGACGAACCCGAAGACGGGCGCTGGAGTTTCCTGCCAATCCCACAGGGATGAAACCTCGACAGGCGCCTGCGCTGCCGTTCTCATGCGCTTCTCAGACGGAGCCGGCAACGAACTGGCTGTAGCGCCTATGGCATTGGCCAATGCCAGCGTCTCCTCACCCGGATGCGCGAAAAAGTCGAAACGTATACGACATAGCCTTGCTGCGTTGCCGGGTTTAGCCATCAGCGTGGAGAAGGCCTGGCGGGCACTTTCGATGGTCGCGTCGAGATTTCCGCGATCAGGTTCACCGGCGATGACGATGCGTATTTCCGTGGGTGAATTCGTGTCGCCGGAAAACGCAGGGTCCTGCACGAAGCGGCAACGCGGTTCAAAGATCGGGACGTTCGATCCTGTGGTCGGCTTTGCCGTCCTTGTTGCCAGCACGAGGGTACAGATGCGCCTGGTCCATGCGCTGACAGCCATGTCGCGGCCGCTGTCGCCTTCGACAAGCGTGCGCAAAAGGACAGCGTCCCAGCGTCTCGTCACCGCGTCGAGGTCGGACCAGCCATGCATGTTGTCATGCAGGCGGCGCTCGTCGTTGCGCAGCGACGGATCGGGTTTCGCCGTCATTTTCCAGCCGTCCAGCGCCCGATCCGCCGTCCAGCGATTGTGTTCGGTAACCGCGACGGCAAGTATCCTCGATGCCCGTTGCGTGCCCTCGACGTCCTGAGCCGCAGTGCCGGGTTTCCACCAGTGCCTTGGCAGCTTGCCGTCCTGCATGACATCGTAGTTCATGATGTTTTCAGTCGCGACATAGGGATCGCGCAGTTCGGCATCGACGGCGGGTATCATCCTGCCGCGGTGCCGCCATTGCCCGCCCAAATCCTCAAACTTCATGACGGCATGGCGGTGAAGCCGCCGATTGGCGTTGCGTTTCGTTTCCGAGAGATCGTCCCAGGATTCGTCGGAAAACACGAAACTCGGATCTTCCAACCGCATCCTGGTGCCTTGGGCTCGATAGGCGTCGTGCAGTTCCCTTGCGATCTGATCCGGATCGTCGTCGCAAGCCGGCGTGGCGGCCATGGTCGATTCCAGAGCCCCGAACGCCCGGGCAATACCAATCGGATGGGTCGACAACACGGGCGTGTCGCCCTGATGCCCGCTCCAAATTCGCACGTGGATCGGCGCCGGCGGAAGCGTCCTTTTCAAGATGGCCATGTGGAGTGCGGCGGCGGCGCGCAAGTTCAACGAATCGTCGCCCGCGGCAAACACCCATGCCGTTGCCGGCCCGTGTTCGGAAAGAACCCGCTTGAGGCCCTCGTCCGCCCCGAAGTCGATGGCGTCGGCATCGGCAGCTTCGATGTTGATGATGGCCCGTGCCGCGATGGGCAAGGCCGGCTCGTTGTCGTTTGGAAAAAGTGCAGGCGCCCGACGCTTGAGCCGGCTGCGGACAAGGGCGGCGTTTCGGTCGAATATCGATACGACCGGGGCATCCAGCCCTGTTCGCCAGCCCGTCAGCAAGGTTTCCACGGCAACCGACTCGCCCTGCGCACCACACCCGACGATGACAAGGTGAACGCGCTTCTGCCGCTTTTCGAGCGCCACGCGATCGAAGCGGGCCTGCGCAATCAGCAGCCGTGCTGCTTCGGCAGGCAACGAAAACCCTTGGATGTTGGCCGCGCCGAGAAAGCCGCGCGGGGCGGTTTCAGGCAATGTTGCCGCGAGGTCCGGGTCGGACAGCACCGCACGCACGGCATGGCGCGCGCCGTGCAGGCTGTTGCGGGCGGAGACTGCTGCGTCCAGCGTTTGCATGTCGCTGCCTGAGGCGACAAACACGCATGACGAGCGCTCGATCCGCACACGCCGGTGCAGGGCCGGGTCGGAGGGATCGCCTTCGACAAGCACCACGTTGTCGCGTCGCGCCGTTTCGGCAAGGGCCGGCGTAATCTCGCTGTGGATGGCGGTGACGAACCTGCCCTGCCGCCACCATTGGTCCAGTTGCGCGACCACCGGCAAGCCGAGCAGCCATTGTCCAAGGCGATGCCTCACACTGTTCGCCTGGGGCTTTACAGCCGGCCGGTGCCGGACGCGGGTAGCCAGTTCATGGGCGATGGCTTGGGCAACCGGGCCATAGCCTAGAACGATGGCGCGCCGTCGATATCCCAGGATCTGGATGCGTAACAGAAACCGGCGAGCGACCCGTGGCGCAAAAAAGGCGATAACGGTCGCCGCCGAAAAGATCAGAGCGGCATATCGCGCGATCTCAAGCGCCAAACCCGTGTCGGCCGCGCTCAGGGGTTGGTCGCAGTCGCGGTTGAACTCGAGGACAAAGAGCTGCGCAGCCCTGTAGAGCGCATCAGTCAGCCAGCGCAGCCCCTGCCACGTCCAAAGCGTCTCGCGGCCATTCGGAACGACGCAAGGATCATAGAGAAACGCCGAGGCGCCGAATATCAGTACAGCGGCAAATGCCAGATACTTTCCGTATCGCAGCAAGCCGTCGACAAGGCGAACCATCCTCACGCCCCCGTTGCGCGCCTTGCCGATTTAGACACATCATTACCTGCATCGTCCATACATGCTCATGTTTCCCCATTCGGGCGACGTTGATGCGGCTTGTCCTCCAGAAGCACTATGGGCCTCATCCATCGAAGCTGATTTTGAGCGCCTTTTCGCCATTGCGCGGATTCTGCCCTGCATGGCACTCTCTTTTGAACAGAGGGTCCAAGGGGGATGGATCAATGAACGAGGTCGTGCAGCGATGGCATTGCGTTCTCGCAGGCAAGGAGCATGGCCCGTTTGATACCGGCCAGCTTCAGGCCCTGATCGCCGAAGGGCGCGCGGGCGACCAGACGCTGGTCTGGTCGGAAGGCATGGCCGGGTGGGTTCCGCTGGCAGACACCGAATTGAAGGCCCTGCTGAAAAGCAAGCCACCAGCACCGCCTCCACTGCAGGCCCCGCCGGCGCTTGCCGCGATCAAGCCTGGCGCACTTCAGCAGCAACCCGCCAGCCCAGCCCCGGCCAAGAACGAGACAATTGCTCTCGGTTCGGTTGAAAGCATCACGCTGCCCAAGGCAGCACCCGGCAGCACATTTCCCATCGAGCAGTTGCGCGATCCGAATGAGAATTTCTGGCTGAAATTCATCTGGGCAGCCAACATCATCATCCTCGGCATCCCCGCGTTCTTGCTGCTGACCAATCCACGCCTGGTGGGCGCGCTCTTGCTGTTTTCCCTCTATGGCGGGTTTTTTTGGTTGATTACGTGGATAAGCTGGAAGCTTCTCCTTACACGCATCCACGGCAACAGCATTGAAGTTACCAAGGATCAATATCCGCAGATCTACAACGTTATCGCCCGGGCCAGCGATTTCCTTCAGATAGAACGACCTACGGTTTTTGTCCTTCAGGGCGACGGGTTGTTCGAAATGCTGCTGGCCAAACGTTTTACGCGGCGGGGCGTGATTATCATCACATCCGCGATGGTTGACGAATTCGCAGCCAAGCCAACCTCGCGCGAATTCATGATGTTCGTCGGCCGGCAGTTGGGGCATATCAAGGCTGGGCATTTCCATTACTGGTTCCTGAAGGATGTCATCGGCCGGGCGGCCATTTTCTTCCATGGCGCGTGGAAGAGAAGCTGCCACTACACCGCCGACCGGATCGGCCTGCTTGCCGCCGGCGATCTCTATTCCGCGGA
The DNA here is from genome assembly GCF_057809835.1 of Mesorhizobium sp. FG116. Taxonomy (NCBI): domain Bacteria; kingdom Pseudomonadati; phylum Pseudomonadota; class Alphaproteobacteria; order Hyphomicrobiales; family Phyllobacteriaceae; genus Mesorhizobium; species Mesorhizobium sp. FG116. Next base: position 89,537 of record NZ_JBMDKS010000017.1, on the reverse strand, counting down.
ACAGGCGCTGCTGATGATAACGGCTGGCACCAAGATTGCGCCCGGAACGGACTTCAATGAGATTGTCGAACAGCGCAGGCGGCTTTACGACTCGGTGTGGGCGTACATCGCGCTCCTGTTCTCCTCCTATCCGTATATGCTCGACCGGATAATCCGGCTGCGCGAATTCGCTCTCAATATCGGCATGAAAGCGCCGGCGGCAGGCGCATTCCCTATCGAGCACTCTCCCTTGAGGGCGGTGCCGATCCTCATCATTCACGGGCACGACCAGGTCGCGCTGCTGGAACTCAAGGATCTGCTCCACAGCAAGTTCCCCAACGTCGCCCTGAAGGTGATGCTGACGGACAATCTCGGCACCATGAGCATGCCGGAGAAGTTCGAGAAGGTCGCCGGGGATATCCGTGGCGCGATCGCGCTGGTTACGCCTGACGACGTCGGCTCTGCAGTAAACCGGCAGGATGCCGCCACCGCACGGGCCAGGCAGAACGTCATCATGGAAATCGGCTTCGTCTGGGGCCGGCTCGGCCGCGACAAGTGCATGTTGATGACCAGAGGCGACCTGGAACTGCCGTCGGATCTGTCAGGTATCGATTTCCAGAAATTCGACAAGAGCCCGCGCGAATGCGTTTTCGAAGTTCACACCTTCCTCAACCACGTGACCGGCGATTGAACCGGTCACTTCTGTTCACAATAGACCTTTTCCGCAGCTAGGCGCGGCGTCAGCGGCATATGGCAGGCGCCAATGCGAATGCTGGTGTTGGCAATGATCTTGCGCAGCAGGATGCTGTCTTCGCCAGCCCCATAAAGCAGGTCGATATACGATCTTGGATTGACGGTACGCACTGAGCATTGTTCGCGATCCTTGCCGTCGAAAATGCTCATGAACTCGCCTGCGACGATGCGCTTGCAGACGATCGCGTTAAGTTTGAGGTCGCAGATATTGTAGTAGTCGATGACGTTTTCATCATATGACGACTTGCGCTTTTCGACGCAGCTCATCGCTTCGGTCGTGGGCATTGCCCGCAAGGCGTCCGCATAGGCGACAACCTCGTCGTCGAGCAGTTTCCTGGCATCCGGGAAGCCCTGTTCGGCCGCCTGCTTCAGCAGTGACTCGGCCTTCAGCGCGTCTTTATCGGTGCCTTGCGCATTGAAGTACATGAAGCCGGCCATGTAGCGGGAATAGGCATTGCCAGCGCCTGCACCCTTATTCGCCCACTCCAGCGCCTTGGTGTAATCCTGTGCCGTTCCCTTAGCGAAATAGTAGGCCTTGGCAACTTCGGGATAGGCTTCGTCCAATCCCGCATTCGCCGCCTTGACCAAATATTCCAGCGCTCGCGCCGGCGCGTAAATCGCCGTATTTTCCATTAGATAGGTGGTGCCGAGGCGAAACGCGCCCCTCGCGTGGCCCGCAGCATCGGCCTTCTGGAACGCGACCGCGGCCTTGTAGACGTTTTCCGGAGCACTACGATCCCCGAGATAGTAGTCGCCAATTACGATCAGCGCTTCGGGGTACTTTTCTCCAGCCTCTTCAAGAAGCGCTATGCCTTTTGTGCGTGCTGCGGCATCCGGTCCATTTTGGAGCAACAGGGAGCCGGCACTGAACTTCCCGGAACTGGACCCGGCTTCGGCTGCCGCGAGCTGATAGCGCAGCGCCTGGGCATCGTCTCGCGGCACCCCGAGGCCTTGCTGATAAATGTAGCCCAAAGCAATGCCGGCCATCTTGTATCCGCCATCGAAGGACTCTTTGGCATTGGCGACAGCCTTTTGAATTTCATCTGCCGTCGGAGTTCCCGCCATCAACGCGCGGGAGTAGCGGAATTTCAGCTTGGCATCGGCGCCGCCTGCCAATGCGCGCTCGCAGGCATCCACCGCCATTGCCTTGTTGATATCGGCAAACACCACGCCCGCTCCCTCTCCCTCGTCGGGGTGGGCAGCAAAACGAGTACACTCAGCCACCCACTCCTCATGCGTGGTGCAGGCCGTTACCGACAAGGCCACCATGCACAGAGCCGACGCCGCGAGCAGCCGACGGGCCAATTCGGGTCGAATTGTCGTCGGACGCAGCCTTGAGGCACGGCGATCCCGGCTTTGGCATGGTGCAGTGTTCTTTGACGGATAGGGCCCGCCTGGTTTCCGGTCCTGCATCGATGCCCCCACCCCCCCTTGTCCCCGTTTTCCAGTCGATTTCTCTGGTCAGGCTGGACGAAGCGCTTTTTCTTCGGCCTGGGAAATCGAAACAACCAGCGTGGCTGCGACATAGCTTCCGATCGCTTCCAGCAGGTAGCCCGCAACGTCCCACCACACGTAGACCTGTGCCTGCGAGAGGGTTTGTGGAACTTCAGGCAAGACAGCCCCGCTTATGATTCCGGCCAGATTTGTGACCCAGAAAATCAGCCACCAAAATGGTAGCACCAGCGATGTGGAAGCCTGGGCGCCATATCCTCGGTAGAGGTTTCGCATTGCTTCGTAGGGTTTCCACAGGAAGGCAACGGGAACGAAGTACCAATATACCGCACCCGCCGGCGTTATCGTCTGAGGGCCACGGAGGCGGAACAGGTTCTCTGTTGAACGATATTTCCAGAACAGGAAGACCGCTGCCACGACCAAAAGACCGATCGCGGCGGCAACCAGGAAGCCATTGCTCTCAAGCGCCTTTGACGCCTGATATTTGCCGGCGATGCCACCCGGTGCGCGTAGTATCTTGATGCCGGTGAAGATCGATATGGCGGCGTAGAACCACAACAGCCAGCAGAGAACCTTGCTCAGCACCCTGTTGTCGCGCAGCGGATAGACATTGGCGGATGCGTTTGTGGCAACCGGTGCGGACTGAACGTCCTCGCGCGGTTCCACGGCAGGCTTTGCTTCCTGAACCGGCAGGCTGGGCGGTACGATAGGCCCATCTCCCAAAAGCGGTCGAAGCGCTGTCAAATAGAGCGACGTCCATTCGGCAAGATCGGCGGCCCATACCTTGGTGTGGGCATCGATGCTGCCAGCGGCCAGAAGCCCCTTGACTTGCTCCTGCGTGAACGGACCCTTCTGCTCGCCCCCAATCGCGCAGAACCACGCTTCGCCTTCGCTCATGTTTCGCCCCAGTCATCCCCAGCGAAACATTTTATTTCCTTTCGCCTGCAGTGTCGTTCAATCAATTCGGATGACTGCATTCCCTGAAAGGATAATCGGGCGAGCCGAGGTTGGGCTCCAATACGCAGCGCATGAGGTTCTTCGCCGAGTTCGGCGAGGGTTTGCGCCGCGTCGATCCCAGCAATTGTGCGGCGCCCGATCAATAGGTGTCGCCATCCTGGATTTCGGACGGCACGCCCATCTTACCGGGGCGCACTGCGCCATCGCCTTCGCCAAGCTTTCCGCACTGGCCAGATCGAGTTTTTGCTGGAGCGTTGGAGGCGGCAAAGTGCCGTTGCAATGACAAATGATTGCCTTCGGCCTGCAATCGGCCTTGGCGACCTTGATTGCAGACCGGAACGCGAACCTACAACCACCTGCACTATCGGATGACTTCTCGCGCACCGTGCTGGTCAAAATCCAGCCATCATGCCTACGCTCGCCGGGCAAGTGCCGGATCAGGCATTTCCGAAGGGTCCGGTTCTTTCACCTTCCAGCGGATGGGCGAGAACAACCGGCTGGTTCCCGCAACCACCCAATCACCGGTAACAGGCGGGACGAACGGCGTTCCGTCTATTGTGACGGCAATACGCCGACTGGCCTGCATCCATTGGATCGCCACTTCCGGGCTGTGCGTGTTGCGCTGACCAATGATGACAGTCCCATCGCGGGGGGCATTTTTCATTGCTTGCCAATCGGTCATCACGCATTCCTGAATAGTTGCTTGTTACAGTCAACTTTAAATCGATAGTCGATGGCCCGCGCATCGATAGTTTGGCTTAGGCCGTCGCATGTTTTCAGGGAAACGTGACAAACTGTATGTGAATTGCCTCACACAGCCGGGGTAAAACCCGGACGACGAGCTTCCCCCATATGGAAATGTGAACGGGAAACGCAAACGCGTTTCTGTTTGATGCCGAGCAAGGCCCGCAGCGGCGGATGAGGCTAGGTGTTGCCTCACGCTGAAGAAGGAAGTTGGCATGTACAAGCACATCCTCATTGCGACCGACGGCTCGGAGCTTGCCCGCAGGGGCCTGGAGCAAGGCTTGAAGCTCGCCAAGCCACTCAATGCGAAAGTGACAGTTCTCACTGTTTCCGAGCCGCTGCGCCGGGAGATGGCAAGCGCAGCGCGCATGGGTGGCATCGACGATCCCGTCGCCCGCTACGACCAACAGATCGATGCGCTGATGAAGGAACGGTTCGAATTCATAAAGGGCCGTTCCGCAGAACATGAAATGGATGTCGATCTCGTGCACGAAATTGACAGTTCTCCGGCCGAAGCCATCCTTCGTCTGGCCAGGATCAAGGGTTGCGACCTTATCGTCATGGCATCTCACGGCAGGCGAGGCCTTGGCAGGCTGCTTCTTGGCAGCCAGACGGCGGAAGTCACCCACAGTTCTACCGTCCCGGTGCTGGTCGTCCGCTAACTCTTGCCGCATTGGCACGCGTGGCCTTCCAGCGGACTATGCATCGCACACAAGCTGAGGAGTACCGATGTACGCCCATATTCTCATTCCCACGGACGGCTCCGAGGTAGCGCAGATTGGCGTCAATCAAGGCCTCGCATTGGCGAAAAAGCACGGCAGCAAGGTGACCGCGGTGTCCGTTACCGAACCGCTTGGCGGCCAGTTTGCTTTCGCCTCCGACCTTTGGGCCCCGAGCGAAAGCGAAATCGCCGCCTATGACAATGCCCAGCGCAACATTGCCGAGCACATATTGGCGCAGGTGAGAACCAAGGCGGAAAGCATGGGTGTTCCCATTGAAACGATCCACGTGCCGTGGCGGCTGGCGGCGAGAGCGCTGGTGGAGACGGCCGAGGCAAGAGGCTGCACCCTCATCGTCATGTCATCGCACGGACGCACGGGCTTTGATCGGGTGATGCTGGGCAGCCAGACGGCGGAAGTGCTGGCAACGACAAAATTGCCGGTTCTCGTCGCAAGGTAGCGACGGCGGCCAACGGTGCTGCAATCGCAGTCGCCTGCGCGCTAGCGAGTGCCTGCCACGAATACCGGGATTAAAAAGGGCCGGCGAAGCCACTGTGCAATAGCCGGGGGAACCCCACACGCCGACCCTCTGCGGCAACAGGAATTGCCGCAGCGTCACCCTAGTTGTGGAAAACCGCGATTACAACCCGGATTGCTCAGAACGAGGAATTCACTGCAATCCCCCCACGGACCGGTGCGACTTGATCCGCTCGCCAACTGCCCCATGTCATAGGGATGAGCGATGACGACCTGAGATACAGGTGCATCCAAGAAGACGATGGCACCGTTACCGTGTGGGACAACACGCTGAATGCCCCTGCCCATCTTGCGGGCCAGGAATTGAGCCACCGTCCGCCGCAACGCGCGGAAACGGCCTGCGCCATTCTCAACAGGATCGAGCATTCGGATTTTGAGCGCAGGATCGGGTGAAGATGCGGGACAACGGAGCGGTGTCGGATTTGGCGCCGTCACCATCGGCCACGCTGGATCATCGGAGCTACAGGCGGCAACGCTCCAGGAAACCACGCCCAGATTGAGCCTGCGCAAGCAACGGCCTTTCACTGCGTGCTAATTTAATCCGTCTTCAGAGCAAAAATGGAGAAAAATGAAAATGTATCGAAATATTTTAATAGCCGATGATGGCTCGACTATTTCGAAAAAAGGTGTCGAGCACGGACTTTCTCTTGCAAAAGCATTGAACGCCAAGGTCTCGGTGGTTCTGGTTACGCGGCCGTTCCCGATGGAAGGCATGGTCGATGTTACCGGCTGGGTGGCGGGTGAAAACGACAAGATCCGCTATGAAGCTAGCCAGAAGGAGTTTTCCGAGACGGTGTTCGCCGAGGCACGCAAGCTGGCGGAGAAAATCGGCGTGAAGGCAGACTATGTGGTCGCATCCGACCATGCGCCTGCGGAAGGCATTCTGGAAACCGCCAAGAAGCTCGGCAGCGACTTGATCGTGATGGCATCGCATGGCCGCAGGGGCGTCGGCCGGCTGCTCTTGGGCAGCCAGACCGCCGAAGTCGTTCACAGCACGACGCTGCCTGTATTGGTCGTGCGCTAACCCGCTTGCCGGTACCGGTCAAAGCTGTCTCCCACCGCTTTGACCGGTTGTCCCGCTTTCTACTTTTCAGTCAGCAAATCATGCAGGGCGAGCGCGACGACCTTGGTTGCAAGGGCGAGGTCGTCGAGCTTGAGCTTTTCGTCGGCGCGGTGGGCATTCGCCTCCAGCATGGTGCGGGGGCCTGCGCCATAAAGCACGGTCGGAATGCCGGCGTTGCAGTAATGACGCGCGTCCGTATAGAGCGGCACGCCGTGGGCCGGGATATCTTCACCGGTCAGGGCTGAGGCATGACGTTGTAGCGCGCTTGCCAGCGCCTCGCCGCCTGCGATCGGCTTCAGGGGGTTGGCCAGCATGAGCTGGCGCACGTTGCAGTCGATGCCGGGCATCTCGCGCGCTGATTTCTCGATGAAGGCGATCAGGTCGCGCGCCACTTCAGGCCCGTTTTCTTCCGGGATCATGCGGCGGTCGACACGCATGGTGATCTTGTCCGGCACGACGTTGGTGTTGATGCCACCCGAAATGAGGCCCACCACCATGGAAGGAATGGTAATGCCATTGACCGAGGATTTCTGGCTGGCGAATCCGGCACGCAGCGAATAGAGCCGGTTCAGGATGTGGGTTGCGGCTTCCAGCGCGTCCACGCCGGTCTCAGGGCGGGCCGCGTGTGCGGACCTGCCGCGCACCTCGACATCGAGATGCAGGCAGCCGTTGTGGGCCGTCACCACGCCGTAGGACAAGCCGGCGCAGATGACATAGTCCGGCTTGGTCAGGCCCTGCTGCAACAGAAGCAGCGGGCCGATATCGCCGCCGACTTCCTCGTCATAGGTCAGGTGGATTTCGATGGTTCCGTTGAGCTGCTCGCCAAGCGACATCAGGGCAAGCAGGGCATAGGCATAGCTGACGAAATCGGACTTCGAGGTGGCCACGCCGCGACCGTACATCCAGCCATCCTTGATGACCGCGCCATATGGATCGACGGTCCAGCCCTCGCCGGGCGCAACCACGTCGCCATGCGCGTTCAGCGCAATCGTCGGGCCGGGACCGAAGCGGTGGCGCACGATCAGATTGCTGGCGCTGATCATGCCGACCTTCTCGACGAGGTCCTGCGGCACCTTGTGGCGCTCGACCTCGAAACCAAGCGCTTCGTAGAGCTCGGCGGCCCGGTCGGCGTGCGGCTGGCAGTCGCCCGGCGGGTTGTCGGACGCGACTTTTACCAGTTCGGCCAGCATGCGAACCTGGTCGTCGCGATGCGCTGCGATGAAGTCGAGGAGACGGCTTTCAGCTCCGTTGACCGAAGGCGAAGCAACTGGGCTGGAAGTCATTATCGGTTCCCTTGAAAGTTTTCGATGAAATGGAGGAGTGTCGAGGCGCCGGCGGCAACGTCGCCTGCGGTCACGGATTCTTCCGGCGAATGACTGATGCCGTCCTTGCAGCGCACGAAAATCATGCCGATGCCGGTGAGCTGGCTCATCGCCATGCCGTCGTGGCCCGCACCGCTTGGCAGGAGAATTGGTTCGCTGCCCGTGCTTGTCACAGCGGCCTGCAACAGGCTGACGAAATCCGGCGCGCAGGGACAGGACTTCAGATCGAGGATGACCTCCACCTTGGCGGTGACGCCGCGCCTTGCCGCGATCTCTTGTGTGGCTTTCTCAACCTCGGCAAAGGCTTCCTTGCGCACCTCGTCCTTTTGGGAGCGAAAGTCGATGGAGAAGGAGACCGAGCCTGGAATGACGTTAATCAATCCGGGCTCCGCCTTGATGAAGCCTACCGTACCGACGGTGTTGTCGTGGGAGGATGCGATACGTTCGACTGCCAACGCGATTTCACCTGCCGCAAGCAACGGATCTTTGCGCATGCCCATGGGCACGGTGCCGGCATGGTTTGCCGCGCCCTTTATCTCGACCATGGCGCGGGTCTGGCCGCTGATGGCCGTGACCACGCCAACGGGCAGATTCTTTGCCTGAAGCACCGGCCCCTGTTCGATGTGCAGTTCGACATAGCCGATCACGTCGCGCGGATTGCGCGCCGCTTCAGGGATGCGCGCGGGGTCGAGGCCGAATGCGGAAAGCGCATCGCGAAGGGTGAGGCCGGCGTCGTCCTTTGCATTGAGCAGGTCATCGCCATATTGGCCGGTAATGGCCCGGCTGCCTGCCAGCGTCGTCCTGAAACGCGTGCCTTCTTCATCGCCGAATGCGACGACCTCTATGCCGAACGGGAGACGCTTGCCACGCGCGTTGAGCGCCGCAACGCAATCCAGCGAGGTCACCACGCCGAGCGGTCCATCGTAGCGCCCGGCGTTGATGACGCTGTCCATATGCGAACCGGTGATCAGGTATGGCCCGCCACCGCCTTGCGCATGATAGCGCCCAACAACATTGCCGACTTCGTCGATATGGGCATCCATGCCGGCCTCGCCCATCCACCGAACAAGCGTTTCGGCGGCCGCGCGGTGCTGCGGCGTGAGATAGAGGCGAGTAACCCCCTCGCCCGGCTCGCTGATGCGGCCAAGCTCATCGCAGCGCGCAAGGATGCGTTTACCCGCATCAGGTTCATCCATGTAGGATGCCATCGACCGTCTCCCGGATGCCTTGCTTCTCAGTCTTGAGGCGCGTGGTGCTTGTGCCAGTGGCGAGCGATCTCGTCGCGGCGGCATATCCAGACGCCCTCGTGCTTCTGCACATAGTCCAGGAAGCGCAGGAACGACGCCCAGCGGCCGGGACGCCCGACGATGCGCAGGTGCAATCCTGCCGACATCATGCGCGGCGTACGGTCGCTCTCGCGGTAGAGCACGTCGAAAGTGTCCTTCAGATAGGCGAAATACTGGTCGCCCGAGTTGAAGCCAGCCGTGGCGACGAAGCGCATGTCGTTGGCTTCGAGGGTATAGGGGATGCGCAGGTGGTTCTTGCCGCCTACCTTCTCCCAATATGGCAGGTCGTCGGCATAAGTGTCGGCGTCGTAGAGGAAGCCGCCCTCCTCCACCACCAGCTTGAGCGTATTGGGGCTGCAACGGCCGGTGTACCAGCCGACGGGGCGCTCGCCGGTGATGCGCTTGATGGTGTCGATGGCGAGCTTCATGTGGGCGCGTTCGGTGTCCTCGCCCATCCACTGGTGGTCGATCCATTTCCAGCCGTGGCTGGCGATCTCGTGGCCCAGCGAATGCATGATCTTGCCGGCTTCGGGGTAGTGTTCCAGCGCCAGGCCGTTGGCGAGCACGGTGGTGTTGATGCCGCGCGCCTTGAACTCGTCGAAGATGCGCCAGAAGGCGACGCGCGTGCCGTATTCGTAGAGCGATTCCATGTTCATGTTGCGCACGCCGAACAGTTGCGGCGCGCCCATGATGTCGGAGATGAAGTTCTCGGAATGCGCGTCGCCGTGGAGGATGCAGTTCTCCGAGCCTTCCTCGAAGGCGACAATGAACTGAAGCGCCAGCTTCGCTCCGTTCGGCCAGTTCGCCTGCGGTGGCGTCCGGCCATAACCAACCATGTCACGCGGATAAGTCATCCTTCAGTCCCTTCTCAGTTTTTCCGAATGGCCGATGTCGGGCCGCTTTCGCCAATTTCCAGATGGCGAACGGAACCGCTCAGTTTCTTCGGCAATGGATAGGCGAGATCGCCAATCTTGGAGGTACCGAGCCCCAATCCTGCGATCGCCTCGATCATCTTGGTGGCAGCGGTGACGCCTTCGACAACGGGCACGCCGATCTCATTCTGGATGTGGTCGGCAAGGTCGGCCATGCCGGCACAGCCCAGCACGATGGCGCCGACTTCGTCTTCGATGACCGCGCGCCGGCATTCCTCGACAATGTCGCGGCAGGCGGCCATGCCGGTTTCCTCAAGCTCCAGCACTTCAAGGCCGCTGGCGCGGACCTTGCGGCATTGATGTTCGAAGCCGTGGATCTGGAGCAGGTGCTCGCAGATGATCTTCGTGCGAGCCAAGGTGGTGACCACCGAGAAACGTGTGGAGATGATGCTGGCGACATGGAATGCGGCCTCGGCGATGCCGATGACCGGCCCGCGCGCAATCTCCCGCGCCGCCAGATAGCCGGGATCGCCGAAGCAAGCGATGACATAGCCATCGACGCCGGCGGCCTCGCCTTCGCGAATGGCCTCCAGAATGCCGATGGTGCTGACCGCTTCGTCGAAGTGGCTTTCTATCGAAGGCGGCCCGCTCTTGACCGATACCGACAGGATTTCGGTTCCGGCCGAAGCGACGCGCTGGGCCGCCGCGAGGTTCTTCTCCTGAAAGGCTATCGTTGTGGTCGGGTTGACGATCTGGATCCGCATCACCCTAGCCTCCCAGATATGCGCGGCGGACGTCATCGTTTTCGGCCAGTTCGGAAGACGCGCCTTCCAAGGCGATCTTGCCCGTCTCCAGCACGTAGGAATAACTGGAGAGCTTCAGGGCCATGCGTGAATTCTGTTCGACCAGGATGACGCCGACACCATCGTCGCGATTGATGCTGGCGATGAAGCGCGCGATCTCGCGCACGATGATGGGCGCAATGCCCAGAGATGGTTCGTCGAGCAGGAGCAGCCGAGGCTTGGACATCAGCGCGCGGCCGATTGCCACCATCTGCTGCTCGCCGCCGGACAGGCTGCCGGCCTGCTGCTTGAAGCGCTCTTTCAGGCGCGGAAAGCGGGTCAGTATGCCGTCCAGATCGGAGGCAACGCCGCTCTTGCGCCGGTAAGCGCCCATGAGCAGATTGTCCTTGACGCTCATATACGGGAAGATGCGTCTGCCTTCCGGCACCATGGCAAGGCCGCGAGCCACGATCTGGTCGGTTCCCTTGCCATCAAGCCGTTCGCCGTCGAACCAGATTTCGCCGCCGGCCGGCTGGGTCAGGCCGGTGACGGCACGCAGGATGGATGTCTTGCCTGCGCCATTCGCGCCGATGAGCGAAATGATCTGGCCCTTGGCCGCCTCAAGCGAGATGCCTTTGACGGCAGTGACCATGCCATAGCGAACCGACAGGTCGCGGATCGAAAAATGCGCGGTCACAGTCCAATCTCCTCGTCTTCCGCACCGAGATAGGCTTCGATCACCTTCTCGTTGCGCTGGATTTCGGCAGGCGTGCCCTCGGCGATCTTGGAGCCGAAATTGACCACAAGTATCCGCTCGCTGACGGACATCACCGCCGTCATGTCGTGCTCGACCAGGATCGGCGTGATGCCGGCGTCGCGGATCTTGCGGATCAGGTCGACACCCTTCTTGGTCTCGTCCGAGTTCAAGCCGGCGAATGGTTCGTCTAGCAAAAGAAGCTGCGGCTTGGCAGCCAATGCAACCGCAATGCCCAGACGCCGCAGCATGCCGTGCGGCAGCGCGCCGGCAACGGTGTCGGCCAGATGCTGCATGTCCATCATTTCAAGGACGCGATCGGCGTAGTCGCTTGCCTCGCGATTGTCCTGTCGCGAGCGCGGAGTGCGGAAGATCATACCCGCCAGCGAAGCCTTGCAGTCCTTCTGGTGGCCGAGCAGGATCGCATCGCGCACGCTCATGTCCTGGAAAAACGTATTCTCCTGGAATGTACGAACGATTCCCTGCAGCGCGACATTGCTCGGCCCTATGCCGGTGATGTCGGTGTCGTTGAAACGGACAGTCCCCGAAGTCGGCGTAAGAAACGAAGCGATCAGCTTGAAGCAGGTGCTCTTGCCGGCGCCATTAGGACCAATGATGGAAAGAATGTCACCCTTGGCCAGGTTGAAGCTGATGTTGTTGACCGCCGTCAGGCCGCCGAAGACCTTGGTCAGGCCGGAAACCTCAAGCATTGTTCGCTCCCTTGGGCTTTGACGAACGACGCCGCAAAACGCTCAGGATACCGTTCGGCATCAACAGGATGCAGAGGATCATCAGGCCCGAGTAAATGACGGTCTGGTAGCGCTGGAATTCGTGCAGGAGTTCGAAACTCGTCATCATGACAATCGCGCCGATCAGCGGCCCGATGACGAACTCCAAGCCACCCACGAAGCAGTAAACCATGAAGTAAACGCTATCGATGACCTGGAACGTGGTTGGATAGACGTTCTGCTGCAAGGCTGCGAAGAACCCGCCGCCAACGCCGGCATAGAAGCAGGCGACCATGAAGGCGACGACGCGATATTTGGCGACGTTGATGCCAAGGCTCGAGGCCAGGTCCTCGTTCTGCCGCAGGGAGCGGAAGACCGCGCCGACACGGCTGGTGTCCAGCAGCCACATGAACAGGAGGCCGAGCATCATCAGCGTGCCGGCGAGGTAGAAGAAAGGCAGCCTCGCGCCCTTTTCAAAGGCGGGAATAATGACGAGGCCAAAGAGCGACAGGTCGCCCGGCAAGGGCAGGTCGACCATTCCCTGAGCGCCGCGCGTGATGCCGGGGAAGCTCAGCGCCGTCAGACGGCAGGCTTCGGTGATGCAAAGCGTGATCATGGCGAAGTAGACGCCCTTGAGCCTCAGCACCGGCCAGCCGATGAGCCCGCCGACGATGGCTGCGATAAGGCCGGACAGCGGCAAGGCCAGCCAGAACGACAGGCCGAGATGCGCGACCGAGATGGCCGTCACATAGGCGCCGATCAGTGCGAAGCCTGCCTGCGCCAGGTTGATGCGCCCGATGGCGAAGGTGAGCCAGACGCCGAAGCTGATGAAGCTCACGGCAGCCATGGTGGTGACGACGTTGAGGACATAACCGCTGCCGCCGCTCAGGAGCGGGACGGCGATGAAGTAGCCGACGAAGATCAGGACACCGAGCGCGATTGGCTTGGCAATCGAGTGATAGCTTCCGCCAGCCATGTTTTCCGATCCTGCCGGAAGCGTTTGTTGGGTTTGCATGGTCGTCAGCCCCAGGGCTTACCCATGATGCCGTTCGGCCTCACGATCAGGAAACCGATGACGATCAGGAAGATTACGAGGAAGGTCATGGAGCCGGGCAAGAGCGCGTAGCCGACCGATTCCAGGACACCCAGGACAAAGCCGCCGAGAATGGCGCCCGAAAGCACGCCGGCACCCCCGATCATGATCATGAGGAATGCCTTGATCGAGACGGCGGTGCCAGCACCGGTGTGGACAGCGAAGATGGCGACCAGCAGGCCGCCGGCAAGGCCCGCAAGGCCGGTGCCTAGCCCGAAGCCCATGGCCGAGAGCCATTTCAGGTTCACGCCCTGAAGCGCGGTTGCTTCACGATCCTGCGCCATTGCCCTCAGCGCACGGCCGGTCTTGGTGTAGCCGATGAAGGCCATGAGGGCGATGATGAGAGCGGCAGCGATGAATATGACGACCACGCGCCCGGTCGGCAGCCGTGCACCGAACAACTCGAAGATGCCCGTCGCGATAGGAGGTACGCCGCGTTGCTTCTCGCCGAAGACGATGAGCGCAAGGCTTTCCAGAAACACCGCCGTGCCCATGGCAAGCAGCATCGTCACTTCCTCGCGCTTGACGCGCAGCATGACGGGCCGAAACAGAAACAGTTCCATGACGACGCCAAGCGCGCCGACGATCAGGAAAGACATGAGCAGGCCGAACCAGAACGGCAGGCCGAAGACGACGTTGAAGTAGTAAACGACAAAGCCGCCGATCATGTAGAGCTGGCCATGGGCGAAATTCACCACCTTCATGATGCTGAAGATGATGGTGATACCCAGCGCGATCAGCGCATATGTGGTGCCAACGACAAGCGCGTTAAGCAGAACTTGCGTCATGGTTTTCTCCTCGCCCGGGGCACTTTGCTGCCCCAGGCCAATGGCGAAGTATGCTTATTGGAACGTCCGCCTATGCGGATCAGTCACTCAGTGCGCCAACGAACAGCGGCTCATATTGCCCGTCCTTGACAGCCTGCACAACGATTGGAACCGAGACCTGCCGGGGCTGGCCATAGTCCTTGCGGCCGACATATTTCAGTTCGCCGCCATCCTTGAGGAAAGGATTGGTGCCGACGAAACCGTCGAGCGCGGCCTTGAACACTTCGGTGTCTTCAAGCGCCGAAGGTCCCGCCTTCTGAAGCGTCTGGACCATGATCTCCGGGCCATAGACGAACAGGCCGGCGACATCGTTCCACTCACCCCAGTCCTTGGTGTAGCGCTCGATGAACTTGACCATGAAGTCGCTGCGGATTTCCTCGGTGCTGGCACCGCCCGCCACGATGAAGCCATTGGCCGCATCGCCCGCCACTTCATAGATCGCCTTCGGGTCCTGGCCGGTTTCCGTGCTCATCGTGCCGGTGAAGCCCAACTCACGGGCCGCCTTGATCAGCGGGCCGACATCGGAAGGATTGACGCCCGACAGGACGATGTGATCCGGGCTGGTGCCGATGACCTTGGTGAGCACCGGGAAGAAGTCCGTCGTGCCGGACTCATACGTCTCCTGATCGGAAACGACATCGAGGCCAAGGCCCTTGGCAGCGGCGGAACCCTCGTTGCGCTGGTTCAGCGGATCGGCGTTGTTCTCGCACAGGAAGGCAATCTTCTTGATGCCCTTGTTGTCCATCAGCCACTTATAGATGATCGGGCCGACCTGGTAGGACGCAACCATGCCGAGGATCGATTGTGATGCCGGCGGCGTATAGAGCGACTTCGAGAAGGCGTAAGGCATGTTGATGGCCTTGTTGGCCTCCATCACGGTCTTGGCGCTTTCCGCCGTGGAGTCGGTATTCGGACCCTGGATGTACTTGATGCCATCCGAGATCAGCTTCTCGGCGCCGGTCTGGGCGCCCTTCGGGTCGGCCTTGTCATCGACGCAGACGACATCGATCTTGTAGGTCTTGTCGCCAATCTTGACGCCACCGTCGTCATTCCACATGCCGGCGCGGGATTTGAAGGTCTGGCACATGACGCCACCCCACCCCGCAAACGGCCCGCTCATCACGCCGAGCGCGCCGAGTTTCAATGTGTCTTCTGCTTGGGCGTATCCCGATACAGTCAGGACGCCGGCGGCAACGCTCAACATGAGCTTGCGGCGAATTGAACCGGTATTCCATGCAAGCATAGTCAGGTCTCCTCCCTGCAAGAATGCAGTCATGAATTGAGTTAAATGCCGGGAAATTGCCTAATTCGGGTGGGTCATTTCCCTTTTTTCATTTGACAATTTGAATCTTATGATTGCACTTTTAATCATGTCAATTAATTCATTGACACGGTGTCAAAGTGGCGGGGAACATGTGGTCTCCAGAGATCAAGAGGGGCAACGGCCCCATATACCTAGCGATTTGCGAGGCACTTGAGCGGGACATCGCTGAAGGTCGGCTGAAGCCAAGCGACCGCTTGCCGGCGCAACGCGACCTTGCCTACAGGATCAACGTCACTGTCGGTACGGTGGCCAGGGCCTATACGGAAGCAGCCGAGCGCGGCCTTGTCGTCGGAGAGGTCGGGCGCGGCACCTTCATCAACGATTTCGGCAACGATCGCGACAACATCACCCGGCTGACGGTTCCCGACAAGCCGCAGCCGGAAGTGATCGACCTCGGGCTCAACCTGTCCGCAATAGGCGAGGCCGAGGAGATCCTGCGGGCGACGCTGAAGGAAATGACCCGTTCAAGTTCGCTGGATTCGCTGCTGACCTACCAGCCGAGCGCCGGCATGCTGTCGCACCGGGCGATCGCCGCGCAGTGGCTCAGCCGCATCGGGGTGCGCGCGCATCCCGACAATGTCATCATCTGCAATGGCGGCCAGCATGGATTGATGCTCGCCATGATGGCGCTTGCCGGCCACGGCGAGTCGATTGCCACCGAAGCGCTCACCTATCCGGGCGCGAGGGCGATCGCGCACCAGTTCGGCATCAATCTCAGCGCCCTGCCGATGGACAAGGAGGGCATCGATCCGACGACCCTGCGCGAAATGTGCGAAACGAGGAGGCCGAAGGCGCTTTACTGCATGCCCGTGCTGCAAAACCCAACGACGATCACCATGACCGAAGGGCGGATGCACGAGATCGCGGAGATCGTCGAGCACTATGGGCTCTACATCATTGAAGACGATGTGTACGGGTTCCTGGCAGAGCACAGGCCCCCGCCTTTCGCTGCGATCATTCCCGAACGGACGATCTATCTCACCAGCGCTTCAAAGAGCATGGCGCCCGGCCTGCGCATCGGTTTCCTGGCGGTGCCGCCAAAATTGAGCCGCTCGATCCAGGAAATCGTGACAATGAGCAACTGGATGTCGGCTCCCTTCATGGCCGCGGTCGCAACCAGCTGGATCGTCAACGACCATGCGGACAAGATGATTGCCTGGCATCGCCAGCAGGCGCGCGAGCGCCAGGATCTGGCGTCCCAAATCCTCGGCCCGCATTTCCATCGATCCTCCATCCCCTGCTACCATCTATGGCTGCAACTGCCTGAACCATGGCGCATGGATTCATTCTCCGCGTCGGCTTTGCGCGAAGGCGTGCGGGTGATCACGGCGGATGCGTTCTCCGTGAAGCGGGACCACGCGCCACACGCGGTCAGGCTCTGCCTCGGCGCTGCGCACTCGTTGCCCGACATCGCGGTGGGGCTGGACAGGCTGGTCGGGCTTCTGGGATCACGGCCCCGGCCACATATGGACCTGCAGTCCATCGGCTATATGTGATTGGAAAGTCTGGATATTCCGGTTCCCGGCATCCACGTCCGCCTTGCCTCTAAAGCGTCGGCCAAGCTCGGCACCCGTACGAAATTGCTTTGGTGTCAATGTATTCGTTGACACTAAGATAACTGCAAATACGATGCAGTTGTAGAGGTGCAATAAGTTCAAATAACTCAAGAATGCACCTCCCGAGCAGTCGGAAGCTCGCGCGCCCGGAGGGGGCTCGCACAATGGAGGAATTCTCATGAACTCGAAGTTCGGGGCGATCCCGCTTGTCTCGCGCAGACTGCTTCTTTCGGCAGCCGGCGCGCTCCTGACCGCAACCATGCTGGCCGCGCCAACACCGGTGCTGGCCGAAGCCCGTGACAGCGTCACCATCGGCGTGCGCGAAGACATTCCGGGTCTCGACCCGACAATCCGCCAGGGCACCATCATCAGCCTCGTTACGCTCGGCAACGTTTTCGAGGGACTGACGCGCTTCAACGAGGACGGATCGCTGTCGCCGGGCCTTGCGAAGAGCTGGGAAATCTCGCCCGACGGCAAGACCTACACCTTCAAGCTGGTCGAGGGCGCAAAGTTCTCCGACGGCAGCGACTTCGACGCCGCCGACGTCAAATGGACCTTCGAGCGCAATGGCGGCGCTGAAAGCACCAATCCGGAAAAGGCTTACTTCGCCTTGATGGAAAAGATCGAGACGCCGGACGCCAACACGGTGGTGCTGCATCTGTCTGAGCCGAATTCGCTGCTCTTGCAGAAGCTCGCCTGGGGTGTATCGGCCATCGTCGCGCAGGAAACAGCAGCGGACAATGCCGCCAATCCGGTCGGCACCGGTCCGTTCAAGCTCAAGACCTGGGATCGGGGTGCCGCTGTCACCTTGACGCGCAACGATCTTTACCGCGAACCTGAGCGGGTGAAGCTCAACACGGTCGTGTTCAAGCTGGTGGAGGATCCGTCGGCGCAGGTGGCCGCGGTGCAGGCTGGCGACGTCGATTTCTTCCCGCTGTTTTCCTCGCCCGAAAGCCTCGAGCAGTTCAAGTCCAATCCCGATCTCGTCGTGATGGATGGCGCTTCGGAATTCGAGGTCATCATGGGGTTGAACAGCCGCCGCAAGCCATTCGACAACGTGCTGGTTCGGCGCGCACTGGCCAAGGCAATCGACCGCCAGGCAGTGGTTGACGGTGCCGAATATGGCTACGGCAAGCCCATTGGCGCGCATTTTTCTACCAATCACCCGGCCTATGTCGATATGACAGCGGTGAACGCCTACGATCCTGAAGCTGCGAAAGCCTTGCTTGCCGAAGCAGGCTACCCGGAAGGGTTCGAGACCACGATCAAGGTTCCGCCGCAGGGGCCGTTCGTGCGCAGCGCCGAGATCGTAGCCGCCTATTTCGAGCAGGTCGGTGTCACGCTGAAGATCGAGAAGGTCCAGTGGCCGCAATGGCTGGAGCAAGTGTTCCAGAACCACAGCTATGACATCTCCATCGTCGACCATGTGTCGCCCATGGACTTCGATGTCTACGCAAACCCCAACTTCTTCTTCGGCTACGACAGCCCGGAATTCCAGGCGATCTGGCAGGAGATCAAGGCGGCGCCTACCGAAGAGCAGCAGACGGCCGCCTTCCACAAGATGCAAGACTTCCTGGCCAAGGATGTCCCTGCCCTCTTCCTCTACCAGGCGCGCAACATTTCCATCGCACGCAAGGGCCTTACGGGCCTGTGGAAGAGCATGCCAACCTTCAAGGCTGACATGACTGAAGTGTACTGGGCAGACTAAGATCATCGGCGGCGACCGCAGGAAAGCGTATCCTGCGGTCGCCTGTTTTTCAGACCGTGCATGGAGTGCCGCAGCTTATGACATCGAGCCTGATTTTTGGGAAATACGTCGTCTGTCGCGTCGAAGGGCGCGACGAGCCGGTTGTTGTGGCGGACGGCGCCATTTTCCAGCGCGACGGCAAGATCGTCGAAATCGGCAACAAGGCCGACCTGCTGGCCCGTCACCGGCCTGACGAAACTGTCGGCTCCGACCGGCACATCATCGTGCCGGGGTTCGTGAACGGGCACCATCATATGGGTGTCACGCCGACCCAGCACGGAGCGCCCGATGTCGCGCTCGAGCTGTGGATCGCCAAACTGATGGCCAAGCGCACCATCGATCCCTATCTCGACACGCTTTATTCGGCCTTCGAGATGATCGGTTCAGGCATCACCACCGTCCAGCACATCCAGTACGGCGTTCCCGGCCCGGTCGAGAACATTTACAATGTGGCCAACGAGGTGCTGCGCGCCTATCGCGACATCGGCATGCGCGCTTCCTATTCGTATGTCATCATGGATCAGAACCGGCTTCTCCATCAGGACGATGCCCTTTTCGCCGCCAGCCTGCCAAAGCCGTTGGGCGAGAAGCTGGTGCAATTCACGGCAGGCAACGCGATTTCGCTGGAAGACAACTTTACGCTCTTCAAGGCGCTCCACGAGAAGTACGCATCCAACGACAGGCTGAAGATCCAGCTTTCGCCGGCCAACCTGCATTGGATGAGTGACGAAGCGCTGGCGAGGACCAACGAGGTCTCCGAAGCCTACGACGTTCCGATGCACCTGCATCTGCTGGAGACGAGGTATCAACGCGAATATGCGTTTAAGCGCTCGGGCAGATCTGCCGTCGAGCATATCGAGGCGCTCGGGCTGCTCGGGCCACGCCTTACGCTCGGGCACGCCGTGTGGCTCAGCGAATCCGACATCGAGCGCGTTGCCGGCACAGGCTGCCGGATCTGCAACAATGTCAGTTCGAACCTGCGAATCCGTAGTGGCATCGCCCCCGTCAATCACTTCGCCCGGCACGGTATTCCGGTTTGCGTCGGCATCGACGAAGCCGGCATCAACGACGACCGCGACATGCTGCAGGAAATGCGCATGGTGTTGAACATCCACCGCACGCCCGGCATGGACGATGTGCCGCCAACCTCGGGCGAAGTCCTGCGCATGGCGACCGAACACGGTGCGGCAACCACGCCTTTCGGTGACCGGATCGGCACGCTTGAGCCCGGCAAGGCGGCAGACTGCGTGCTGCTCGACTGGGACAGCATCGCCTATCCATACCTTGATGACGAGGTGCCGCTGGTCGATGCGATCCTGAAGCGCGCGACGACGCGCTCCGTCGATACGGTCGTGGTCGCGGGCGAAGCGATCTGGCGAAATGGGCAATCCACCCGGCTCGACCGGACGGAAATCCTCAAGGAATTGGCGCAAAATGCGCGCCAGCCCCTCACCGCCGGCGAGCTCGAATTCAAGGACGTGGCACGCCAGGTGTTCGACCACGTCAAGGGTTTCTACAGCCGCTACGAGTGCAACGCGGCTGCCGAACCGTACCGCTATAACGACTTGCGCCCGCTCCCCGCTGCGCGCCGGTCCACGGGCACCTGAGAGGTAACGGAGATGATCGCATTCCTGCTACGCCGAATTGCGACTTTCCTGGCAACGCTGGCCATCGCTTCGGTGGTCATCTTTGCTGCGCTCGAACTGCTTCCGGGCGACCCGGCCCAGATCATGCTGGGCATCGATGCGCCTCCTGATGCGCTGGAGGCCCTGCAGAAGAAGCTCGGCGTCGATCGTCCGGTGGTAGAGCGCTACTTCACCTGGATCGGCGGACTCGTCGTCGGCGACATGGGCGAGAGCTTCACCTATGTCATGCCCGTCAGCGACCTGATCATGACCCGATTGGGGGTGACGCTGCCGCTGGCGCTGCTTGCCGCCTTGATCAGCGTGCTAATCGGCGTGCCGGTCGGCCTCTATGCAGCCGCCAACCACAAGACCCCGCGCGACTATGGCGTGATGATCTTCGGCCAGCTTGGCATCGCCATACCGAATTTCTGGTTCGCCATCCTGCTGGTGCTCGTCTTTTCGATCTATCTTGGCTGGTTCCCGGCAGGCGGCTTCCCCGGCTGGGACGCCGGCTTCTGGCCGGCAATCAAGGCGCTGATCCTGCCGGCATTCTCGCTGGCAATCGTCGAGGCAGCCATCTTCGCCCGCATCTCGCGCTCTGCCGTACTCGATGTGCTGCGTGAAGACTTCGTCAGGACGGCGCGCGCCAAGGGTCTCAGCCGCAAATCGACGCTGGTCAAGCACGTGCTGCGCAACGCGATGATCCCGATCATCACGATCTGCGGACTGGAACTCTCCAGCCTGCTCGTCGGCACCATCGTCATCGAGCAGGTGTTCAACATTCCCGGCCTTGGCCGTCTCGTTTTCCAGTCTCTCACCCAGCTCGACCTGATGGTGGTGAAAAACCTCATCATGCTGCTGGTGGCGCTGGTGGTCTTCATAAATCTGGTGGTCGACCTTCTCTATGCGGTCATCGACCCGCGTCTCAAGCATCAGGGGCACTGACGATGAGCACGTTTCTCAAGAACGCCCGCATGCACCGCAGCCTCATGATCGGCGGCGTGCTCACCTTGCTGTTGCTGTCGGTCGCCGTCCTCAGCCTGTTCTGGACACCCTGGTCGCCAACGGCCATCGACATCGCCAACAAACTGAAAGGCCCATCCGCCAAGCACTGGCTCGGCACCGACCATTTAGGGCGCGACGTGCTTTCCATGCTGATGAGCGGGTCGCAGATTTCCATCATTGTCGGCTTCCTCGCCGTCAGCGTCGGCTTGCTCGTCGGCGTGGCGCTGGGCGCGCTCGCCTCCACCTACCGCGGCTGGGTGGAAGAACTCATCATGCGCATGAGCGACTTTTCCATCGCCTTTCCGATCATCATCACCGCAGTGCTGCTGACGGCGATCCTCGGTCCCGGCACGGTCAACTCGATCCTGGCGATCGGCATCTTCAATATTCCGATCTTTGCCCGCATCACGCGCGGCGCGGCCAATGCCGCATGGGCGCGGGAATATGTCATGGCCGCGCAAACCTGCGGCAAGGGCCGGCTGCGCATCACCATCGAACATGTGCTGCCGAATATCAGCGGGGCTTTGATCGTGCAGGCCACGATCCTGTTTGCCGTCGCCATTCTTGCCGAAGCCGCCCTTTCCTTCCTCGGCCTTGGCACGCAACCGCCCGAACCAAGCTGGGGCAAGATGCTGAACAACGCCCAGACCTTCGTCGGCCTTGCGCCGCATCTGGCGATCTTCCCCGGCCTTGCCATCGCGCTGTCAGTGATGGGGCTGAACCTGATCGGCGACGGATTGCGCGACGTTCTCGACCCGAAACTTGCACGTGCACGATAGACGGCAAGGGAGAGCCACAATGCTTCAGGTCAAAAACCTCAACGTCACCCTTGCCGGCGCAACGCGCGACATTTCCATCGTCAAGGATGTCAGCTTCGAATTGGATGCCGGCCGTTCGCTGGGTGTCGTGGGCGAATCCGGCTCCGGAAAATCCATGACTGCGCTGGCGCTGATGGGTCTCTTGCCCGGCGCCATCCGCGCCAGCGGCTCGATCAATCTGGCCGGCCAGGAACTGCTCGCGCTTAGCGAACAGGAGATGTGCTCGGTTCGCGGCAACAAGGTCGCCATGATCTTCCAGGAGCCGATGACATCGCTCAACCCCGTCCAGACCATAGGACGGCAGGTTGCCGAGCCGTTGATCCTGCACAAGGGCATGACGCGTGCCGCAGCGCGGCAGGAAGCCATCCGCTTGCTCGACAGGGTCGGAATTCCGGATGCCGCACGTCGGCTCGACGTCTATCCGCACCAGCTATCGGGCGGGCAACGCCAGCGCGTCATGATTGCCATAGCGCTCTCCTGTTCACCGAAAGTGCTTGTCGCCGACGAGCCGACCACCGCGCTTGACGTGACGGTGCAGCGCCAGATCCTCGACCTTTTGCGCGAACTCGTCAGCGAAACCCGCATGGCGCTCATCATCATCTCCCACGACCTCGGCGTGATCGGCGAGATGGTGGATGAGATGCTGGTCATGTATGGCGGCAATGTCGTGGAACGCGGCCAGGCAGACAAGGTCTTCGCCCAGCCTGCACACCCTTATACCAGTCGGCTTCTCGAGGCGATTCCGCGGTTCGGCATGTCGCGGAGCGAAAGGCTGAAGACGATCCCCGGAACCATGCCTGAGATCGGCAGCGAGATGAAATCCTGCATCTTTGCCGGACGATGCGACCTGGTCTGCGCCGACTGCCTGCAGGCTCCGCCACCCTTCGTATCGGTTGACGACGCGCATGTTGCCGCCTGCATCAAGGCCGGGCGCGTCATGGAGACTGTGCAATGACCCAGCCCATCATCGAAATCCGTGACCTGGAGCGGCGTTTCCAGTTGCCTCGCGAATCCCTGTTTCGCCCCGCAAGCACCGTCTATGCATTGAACGGCATCAACCTGACGGTCGAACCCAGGCGCAGCTTCGGCATCGTCGGCGAATCCGGTTGCGGCAAGTCAACGCTCGCACGCATCATCATGGGACTGGACAAACCTTCGTCCGGAACCGTGAAGGTCAAGGGAAAGGACATAACCGCGATTTCGCCGGCAGAGTTGCGGGAGATGAGATCCGATTTCCAGATGGTGTTCCAGGATCCGTTCGGCTCGCTCAATCCGCGCCATCATGTCGAGCGCATCGTGGCCGAGCCTCTGTTTGCGGTCGGCGGCACCGAGAGCAAACAGGAGCGCAAGGAAAAGGTCGCAGAAGCTTTGACATCGGTTGGCTTGCGGCCGACGGACATGGAAAAGTACCCGCACGAGTTTTCCGGAGGCCAGCGCCAACGCGTAGCGATAGCGCGCGCACTGATCACGCGGCCTTCGCTGATCGTCGCGGACGAACCGGTATCCGCGCTGGACGTTTCGGTACAGGCCCAGGTGCTGAATCTGCTGCGCGATCTCGAGGATCAATTCGGCATCACCTTCGTCTTCATCAGCCATAACCTCGCCGTCGTCGATTATGCCTGCCAGGATGCCGCCGTCATCTATCTCGGGCGCATCGTGGAACAGGGGCCGACGTCGCAGTTGTTCAACAATCCCCTGCACCCGTACACGCAGTCGCTGGTCGATGCCGTTCCTCATGTCGGCGTGAAAAACCGTCGGGTTGCGCGACAGGCGCCCACGGCTCTCAAGACACAGACGGCAGCGCAGACCGGCTGCACCTTTGCCGGGCGTTGCAGCTTCGCCAAGGAGCGCTGTCGCGTCGAACAGCCGGCGCTGCGCGTTGTCGACGGCGGCCATTCGGTTGCCTGCCACTTCTTCGAGGCAACGAGAAGCGACCGGGCCTCGGCACAGACGGCGGTCGCGGTCTGAAATGAACCGGGCTTGCGACCACGGGAACGGGTGAAACGGAATGCGCATTCTTCTGATCAACGGAAACACCTCTCCGGCAACAACCGAGAAAGGCGCGGCCGAAGCAAGGCGGATTGCGGGCCCTGATGTCGAGATCGTCCCGGTTACCGCCGATTTCGGTGCCGGGCTGATCCTGACCCGCGCCGACAACGTGCTGGCAGCGCATGCGATGATGGTTGCCCTGGCAAAGCATCACAAAGGCTGCGACGCCGTCGTTATCGCTGTTTCGACCGACACAGGGCTCGGCGCATTGCGCGAAATTTCACCGGTCCCGGTTGTCGGCATGACAGAGGCCGCGCTACTGACAGCCTGCATGATGGGCGGCAAGTTCGGGATGATCGTCTTCGACCGGCGCGCGGAACCCGTGTTCCGCGAAGTGGTCGCTTCGCATGGCTTCACCGATCGCATGGCGGCACTCAAGGTCATCGACATGACCGTCGCCGATTTTGCCGACCCCGCCCGAATTGCCAACCTGACGGTTGCAGCTGCGAAATCGCTGGCATCGGAGCATGGCGCTGATTCCGTCATCGTCACCGGCGGAACGATGGCGGGCGTCGCGCACAAGCTTCAGGAGCAGATTCCGGTTCCGCTGATCGATGGCATTTCGTGCGCCGTGCTGCATGCCATCACTTTGGCCCGGCTGGCGTTCCCAAAATCCAGCATCGGCAGCTTCGTTGCGCAACCGATCGAGCGGCCGAAGGGTCTCGATCCCGAGCTGGTCGAGTTCATCGGCCGCGCGTCCAATCGATAATAGTGGACCGGCTTTATCGCTTGTCGCTGAACAACCCTGCCAGGACGGGGCTCACGCCAACCATTTCCTTTGCAGCAGGTGCCCTGTAGCTGCCCGCCCTCGCTTTCGAAGCGCCTATGCCATGCAGGGCTTCTGCCATGCGCACCGCACAGGTCACCCCATCAAGCAGCGGTGCATTGATGCGGTCGACAAGTTGACGGCTGAGCCCCGCAACGGCACCGCCGCCAAGGATGATCACTTCCGCGCCGTCCTGCTCGATAGCGGCATTGGAAAGGGCGGTCACCTCGTCGGCGAGGCTGCCGGGGTCCGAGCCTGCGTCAACGACGCGGCGCTCGATGGTGCGCACGCTGGCGAGCCGCGAACCGAGACCGTACTGCATGGCAAGCTCGCGCAGCGGCTGGGCCATGCGAGCGCCAAGCGTGACGATCGAAAATCGCCCGCCCAGCATGCAAGCGGTAAGCATCGACGCCTCGGCGATGCCGACGACCGGAAACGGCATCAGTTCCCTTGCCGCCGCGAGGCCAGGGTCGGAGAAGCAGGAGATCAGACCAGCGTCGATGCCCTCGGCATTTTCGGCGAAGGCCACCACCGTTGCGTGCGCAGCGATGGCAACTTCTGTTCGGCATTCGATGCCGCGCGCGCCAAAACCAACCGTCACGGCTTTGATTTCCGTATCCGGCGAAGCGGCGCGCCGGGCCTCCTCGGCAATGAGGTCGGTCATGAACTCCGAGGTATTGGACTGGACAACCAGTAGGCGCATGTTCGGCATTCTCTCTTCAGGCTGTTATGCGGTCATTCTGGAAAAAGGCATCAAGCCTTCGACAATTGAAGCCAATGGCGCGCAATCTGCTCGCGTGTCGCGAACCATACCTTGCCCTTTTCGGTCATGTGACGCAGCACGGCTTCCAGCCCATTTATGCGAGCAGGACGGCCGATGATGCGGGTGTGCAGGCCGATTGTCATCATCTTGGGCGAGGTCTCGCCCTCCTCCCACAGCCAGTCGAACCCGTCATTCACGTAGTCGGAAAAATCCTTGGCGCGCACGAATGGCGATTCCGGACGCTGGCAGCGCATGTCGTTGGTGTCGAGGCTGTAAGGCACGACAACATGGCGACGGTCGCCGACATTCAGGATACGCGGCAGGTCGTCGTCGTAAAGGTCGCTGTCATAGATAAAGCCGCCTTCCTCGATGAGCAGCCGGCGGGTCGCCAGCGTGTAGGGAGCGCGCGAATGCCAGCCGACTGGCCGCACGCCGGTCACGCGGCGAATGCTTTCCACCGACTGCTGAATCCAGCTCCGTTCCTCGTCCTCATTCTTTCCGGCGGGCGTGTCCCAGCGATAGCCGTGGCAACCGATCTCGAACCCGCGCTTGAGGCCGTCCTCTCCGACCCAGGGGGTCTTTTCCAGGGCCTGCCCACACAAATTGAGCGTGCAGGTTACGCCATACTTGTCGAGAACGCGCAGGACCCGCCAGTAGCCAGCGCGGGCACCGTAGGCGAAGTGGGATTCCATTGCAGGATCGGGAATGTCGAGCGGCTCCTGCGTCATGTCGTAGACACGCTCGTTTCGTGTATCGCCCTTGGAAATGGCGAATTCGGACCCCTCCTCGATGTTGAGAACCAGCGACACCGCGACACGCGCCCCGTTGGGCCATTTGGCATGCGGCGGATTGGGGCCGTAGCCGTAAAGGTCCTGATCGGCCATCGACGTATCGAGCGCCTTTGCTTCACTGTTCATTCCCGACTTTCCTTTGCTAAAAAGCTCAGGCAGCAGGGCCACCGGTGGCGCCCTGCTTGCCCTTTTCCAGCGGTATGCCCGCCTTATGCCATCACGTTGAAGGCGCTTTGCCTCAATTCTCCCAGTGCACGTCGGTCATGTTAGCCATGAAGACCGGCATGTTCTTCCACAGTCCATTCAGGCCCTTACGAGCAACCGAGATGTTGCGGGTCTGGTAGAGCGGAATAACCGGAACCTCCTCCGCGAAGAGTTTCTGGATCGCCTGAAGGCTCTGCGTTTCGGCGTCCGGGGTCGTCGCGGCCTTTACTGCCGTCAGGGCGTCCCGATAGTTCTGGCTGTCGTAGCCGTAGAAATAGTCCTTGTTGGCATGGACGTCGAAGTCCATCGGCGCATCGTGGTCCACGATCGACAGGTCGAAGCTGTGGTTGCGGAACACCTGCTCCAGCCATTGCGGCCATTGCAGCTTCTCAATGTTCAGCTTGACACCGACCTGCTCGAAATAGGCGGCGACGATTTCGGCGCTGCGCACGAACGGCCCCTGCGGCGGAACCTTGATGGTGACCTCGAACCCTTCCGGGTAGCCTGCTTCGGCAAGCAAGGCTTTCGCAGCTTCGGGATCGTAGGCGTTCACTTCAGTGGTGTCGATGTAGGCTGGATGGTTGGTCGAGAAATGCGAGCCAATCGGCTTGCCGTAGCCGAACTCGGCTCCATCCACCACGGCTTTGCGATCAATTGCCTTGGCCAGCGCCCGCCGAACCAGCACGTTGTCGAGCGGCTTGCGACGGTTGTTGATGCCGAGCAGAACTTCCGCCTCGGACGCCCCTTCCATCACGACGAGATCGGGATTGGACTTGAACTGCTCTAGGCTTTCGGGCGAGGAAAACAGCGGGAAGAAATCGACATCGCCAGCCTGCACCGCAGCCACCTGCGCCGACGGGTCTTCCACCAGCTTGAACACGACCGTGTTGAGCTTCACCCGCTCAGGCTCGCGGTAAAGATCGTTGCGCGTCAAGGTGACAGCGGCGCCCCGATCCCAGGTCTTGAGCTTGAACGGACCGGTGCCGACCGGATTGGCGGCATTGTCCGCTGCCGTCTCTTGCGCGACGATGGCCGACACGCCCCAGGCTAGCTTCTGCAGCAGCAGCGAATTCGGCTCCGACAGATGCAGCACCACCGTGTTCGCATCCGGCGTCTCGATCTTTTCCATCAAGGCGAAGTAGGCCTTTTCCGGATTGGTGCTGTCGGCACCGCCATTGCGCTCGAAGGTCCATTTGACGTCGGCGGCGTCGAAGTCGCTGCCGTCGGAGAACTTTGCGCCCTCGACCAGCTTGAAGGTGTAGGTCTTGCCGTCGGGCGAGATTTCCCAGCTCTTCGCAAGGCCCGGCGACAGCGACCCGTCTTCGTTGAAGCGCGTCAGACCCTCAAAGATGTTGCCTAGAGTGACCAAACCGATGATCGCGCCCTGGCGGATCGTCGGGTCGAGGCCCGGAATGTCTTCGCGCACGCCGATGGTGACGCTGTCGCGGGCCTCAGCCAGCACGGGCGTTGGCGCGGCCAGCATGGTTGCGGTCAGGAGCGCGCCGGCTGCCGAAAGAAGCAGCCTGCGCGAGACAAGCGGGATCGCCCCGAACTTCGAGTTCATGAGAATTCCTCCATTGTGCGAGCCCCCTCCGGGCGCGCGAGCTTCCGACTGCTCGGGAGGTGCATTCTTGAGTTATTTGAACTTATTGCACCTCTACAACTGCATCGTATTTGCAGTTATCTTAGTGTCAACGAATACATTGACACCAAAGCAATTTCGCAATTTCCCGGCGATGAAATCATGCGCGGACCATTCGGCTTGCGTATGAGCTCGGCGCGCCGACGGTTCCCGAACATCCCGGTTGCGTCTTTTGGCCGGCAGCTTCACCTTGGTCAACACTGCTGGTCGGCGACCGTGCCGGAACGGGTTGCCAGTTTGCCCCGCTCAGGGCCCTGGCCGGACGGGGCTATGCAAGCGATCGCCAGTCTTTGCGGCATCCTGCCCGACATTCGCTGCGGCCTTCGCCTTCGGCGCCTTCGACACCACATGGTTGCGCACGACCAGCAGTTTGACGGGAAACCGGGTACCCATCGCGATGCCGTGTGGGCCTGATGCCTCGAATGTCAGGCTGTCGCCTTGCGCCATGGCATATTTTTTCTTGGCGTGCGAATAGGTGACCTCGCCACTGAGGCAATAGACGAAGAAGGTGCCATGATCGTCGAACATTGGCCGCTTGTCTTCTTCTGAGGCAAGCTTGACGATGACGGCATCGAGCGCGAGCGGCGTTGAGGTGGATGTTTCGCGAACAAGCGAGGTGGAGACCCTCTCCCGCAAGCTTTCGTAGTGAGAGGAAACGAATACGGCCCGGCTGCGCTCGTTGTAGCCGCTGATCAGCCCGCTGACAGGGACGCCGAGGGCCGAGCCGATGGCTTGAAGCGTGCCGAGCGAGGGGGAAACCGTTCCGTTTTCAATGCGTGACAGCATGCCAAGCGAAATTCCAGCCGCCTTGGCCAGATCGAGACCATTCAAGTCATGCCGCCTGCGCCAATCGCGCACCGAACGTCCGATAGCGGTCTGAAGAA
Source organism: Mesorhizobium sp. FG116 (assembly GCF_057809835.1). NCBI lineage: Bacteria > Pseudomonadati > Pseudomonadota > Alphaproteobacteria > Hyphomicrobiales > Phyllobacteriaceae > Mesorhizobium > Mesorhizobium sp. FG116. The sequence goes on along the minus strand of NZ_JBMDKS010000017.1, from coordinate 60,495 downwards.
GTGCTTCACGGCTGAAACGCGGATCTGGAGCGGACGCCAGATCGCCTTCGGCAATTTCGGCCAGCGCGGTGTCCTCTTCGGTCGAGCAGAATTTAACCCGGTCGCTTTCGCGAGGCTGCCGGGCTTGTCTTATGAGTTCAACGTCGACATTTCCCATCTTTCACGTCTCCTGAGTGGCGCAAGGTGGGCTTGCTGTGCAGTTTTCGGTCGGCCTCCAATCCTCATTGATTGTTGCCTGCCGCCTTTCCGCTGTGACGCGCCAGATGTTGACGCGGCGTGCGATTGGCTGGCGGCTGAATGCTGCCCGGCATCATTGGCGGGAATTCCTACCGCACGTGGTGTGCGAGGAATTGGGCTGCGTTGCCTTCCGCGAGGCTACGCAGCCCGAAGACGGGTTAGATGACGCCTGTGACGACGGCCACGCCGGCAACTGCGGTGAGCGCCCCAGCGGCACGGATGAGGGTCTCGCCACGCGGTCCGGCACCACTCGCCGCCAGCAGCCCCAGCCCGAGGCCTGCGACATGTAGCATTGCGGTCGCGACAACGAAGCCCGCGCCATAGGCAAGGCCGGCAACGCTGTCCGGCATCTCCGCGCCATGGGCAAAGCCATGGAACAGGGCAAAGAAGCCGACCAGTCCCATCGCCGCAGCAACGACCGGCTTCAGGCCAAATGCCACCGCCGCGCCAAGCACCACGATCGAAAGGCCGATGCCGAGTTCGACAAACGGCAACTCAATGCCGGAAAAGCCGACCACGCCACCCACAGCCATGACGCCGACAAAGGCAGCCGGCACCAGCCACATGGCGCGGCCGCCCAATTGCGCGGCGAACAGGCCAACCATGACCATGGCGAGGATATGGTCGATGCCTCCAATCGGATGCATGAAGCCGTGGGCAAAGCCGCCCGTGTCACCGACGCCGACGTGGGCGCTGGCAACGGTGGAGCTTGCGGCGAGCACTGCCGCGGCAGCAAATGCGGTAAGCGAGGTTCTCTTCATTTCCGGTCTCCTTGCAATCGCGTTGATGTCGATGAACATGGCTGCGGCCTTCCTATTTTCTGCGCGGCTCAGGCAGCACGCCGAATGCCGCCTTCACCGAAAGGGAAAACAGGCGTTCGGCAAAACTGCGGGCAGCAATAGCGTCGGCAGAAAGGTAACGAATGCCCCATCCCGCCTTGTTGGGAAGTTCCGTGACGCCTGCAACGAGCGCCGCCATGGCGCAGACTTCGTCCAGAGCCTCGCGGCGCGGGAGCCGTTCCGGATCGCCAGCAATCATGTAGTTGGAAACGACGCGCCACGAGCCGACCGGCGATGCCGATGTGGCAAGTGCCGCGCCGGTTATAGTGAAGCTGTCGCGGACGAGAAGCTTGCCGGACTGGTCGCGCAGCAGGACATCGCTATCGAGCCGGTCGAACAGGCGCTGCTGCCCGACAGGATCGTGACACGCAAAGGCATCGGCCAGCAGCAGCACTGAGCCCGGCGCTAGCCTGGCCTCGATCGACGAGGCGCAGGACGCCCCCGGAAACAGCACGAGCGGGTCGGGCGTCAACGCCAGGAATGCGCCTTCTTCCAAGCTGATATCGGTGGACAAGCGCGCCGGCTCGTCATGGCAATGGTGGACGACGGTGGCGGCCTGCGTCGTCACGTGGGCTGCGCTGTGTTCAGCAAGCTCGAAGCGGCTGGTCAGTTGCTCGGCCCGGTAGAGGCCGCCCGACGAGGACTGCTGGTAAACCGTTGTCAGCGACGGAATTGCCGGGTCGAATGCGAATGGCCGCGTCAGGTGGAAGGGGTATGAGATGAACTGACGTCCGATGCGCGTCTGTTCGCCGTGACGCTGCAATGAAAGTTCGAAACGGCCAGCCCTACCGCCCGAAACCGCCGGGTGCAGCGTCGAGGTCGTGTGCAACTGAGGCCAATGACTGGTCATCTGAACAGCACGCTCGCGAGTATCTGGTCGACGATGGCGTCAATGCCCTGGCCCGCCCGACAGTTGGTCAGCACCATCGGCCGCCCTGCCCGCGCCTTGGCGGCATCGCGCTCCATCTGTTCAAGATCGACGCCGACATGCGGTGCAAGATCGGTCTTGTTGACCACCAGCAGATCGCACTTGAGCACGCCCGGCCCGTTCTTGCGTGGAATGTCGTCGCCGCCGGCAACATCGATGACGAACATCCACCAATCGACCAGATCCAGCGAGAAGGTCGAGGCAAGGTTGTCGCCGCCGCTTTCGATGAGGATCAGCTCGACATCGGGAAACCGCGCCTCAAGCTCGTCGGCTGCGGCGATGTTGAGGGTCGGGTCTTCGCGGATGACGGTGTGGGGGCAAGCGCCCGCCTCCACAGCCGAGACGCGCGCCGGATCGATCAGGCCGGAACGGCGGATGCGCTCGGCATCCTCCGCTGTGACAAGGTCGTTGGTGACGATGGCCAACGAGACTCCACGCTTGGCGAAGGCCGGTATCAGCCGCTCGATCAGGGCCGTCTTGCCCGAGCCGACCGGACCGCCGATGCCGACACGTGCGGCTCCGACGCGCGACGAGGAGGAAACAGAAACATCCGGTTGCATGTTCATCACATCACCTCAGCATGTAGCGCTGCGCCAGCGGCAGTTCGGTCGCGGGTTCGCAGGTGGCGAGCTTGCCATCCACGAACACGTCGAAGGTCTGCGGATCGACGCGAATATCCGGACAGATGTTGTTGTGCAGCATGTCGTCCTTCGACAGGCCGCGCGAACCGCGAGACGGCAGCAGCGCCTTCTTCAGGTCGAGTTCCTGGCCGATACCGCGCGAAATCGCAGCCGGATTGACGAAGCAGGCCGAAAGCGCCTGCTTGGCGCGGCCGAACGCGCCCCATTGCGGGCGAAGCTGCAGCGGCTCGCAGGTCATCAGCGAGGCGGCGCTGTCGCCCATCGCACCCCAGGCGATGAAGCCGCCCTTGATGACCAGCTCCGGCTTGATGCCGAAAAAGGCCGGACGCCAGATGACGATATCGGCCATCTTGCCGTCTTCGAGCGAACCGATGTGGTCGGCGATGCCGAAGGTGCGCGCGGCGTTGATGGTGTATTTGGCAACGTAGCGCTTGATACGCTCGTTGTCGCCGAACTTGGTCGACTCTTCGGGCAAGCGGCCACGCTGCTTCTTCATCTTGTCGGCAAGCTGCCAAGTGCGGCAGATCACCTCGTTGATGCGTCCCATGCCTTGGCTGTCCGAACCCAGCATCGAGATTGCGCCAATGTCGTGCAGGACATCCTCGGCTGCGATGGTCTGGGCGCGAATGCGGCTTTCGGCGAAGGCCACGTCTTCCGGGATGGCCGGATTGAGATGGTGGCACACCATCGTCATGTCGAGGTGTTCGTCGAAGGTGTTGACCGTATAGGGGTTGGTCGGATTGGTCGAAGACGGCAGGCACCACGGCACGCCGGCAACGCGGATGATGTCTGGCGCGTGGCCGCCGCCGGCACCTTCGGTGTGGTACATGTGGATGGTGCGGCCCTTGATGGCGGCCAGTGTGTCCTCGAGGAAGCCGGATTCGTTCAGCGTATCGGTGTGGATCTGGACGGGGAAATCCATCCGGTCCGCCACCGTGAGACAGGTGTCGATCGAGGCTGGCATGGTGCCCCAGTCCTCGTGGAGCTTCAGGCCCAGGCAGCCCGTTTCCAGTTGCTCGACCAGCGAGGCGGGCTTGTGGGAGTTACCACGTCCCAGGAAGCCGAAATTGATCGGCCACTGCTCGGCCGATTGCAGCATCTTGCCGACATTGAACGGGCCGCCGCAGTCGATGCCGACAGTGATCGGTCCGAGCGAACCGCCAAGCATCGTGGTGATGCCGGAAGAGATTGCGTGTTCGCACAGTTGCGCGCTGTCGAAGTGGACGTGGACGTCGAGCGCACCGGCGGTTGCGATCAGGCCTTCGCAGTCGCGCACGGTCGTCGCGGCCGACACGATCAGCCGCGGATCGACACCATCCATGACGTCCGGATTGCCTGCCTTGCCGATGCCGACGATCTTGCCGTCCTTGATGCCCAGATCACCCTTTACGATACCGACCACGGCATCGATGACGGTGACGTTGCACAAAAGGAAGTCGAGCGCGCCTTCGGTGCTGGTGATGCCGGCAGCGAGGCCCGCGCCGTCGCGCAGCGTCTTGCCGCCGCCATGCAGGCACTCATCGCCGTAAACGGCGTAGTCCTTTTCGATAACCGCAACCAGTTCAGTGTCGCCCAGCCGCACCCCGTCCCCGGTCGTGGGGCCGTACATTGCGGCATAGTCGCGACGTGACAATATCGCCATGATCGATCTCCCCTCTCGGTTACGCGCCGCGGAAGCCGGCGGCCTTGGCGCGCTCCAGCGCGGCCTTCTTTACTTTCGCATCCTTGGCCGAACCGCCGGTCAGCCCATTCAGGCCGCCCATCACCTGGCGGCCGCCAAAGGTGGTCAGCGTGACTTCCTTCTCCTGACCCGGCTCAAGACGCACGGCCGTGCCGGCCGGAATATCGAGCCGCATGCCGAAGGCTGCCTCGCGGTCGAATTCCAGCGCCTTGTTGGCTTCGAAGAAATGATAATGCGAACCGATCTGCACCGGGCGATCGCCGGTGTTGACCACCCTGATGGTGACTTTCGGCCGCCCGGCGTTGAGCTCGATCTCGCCTTCGGCGGCAATGATGCGGCCGGGTTCGAGTGCATCGACCTCGGCTCCCGGAGCGGGTCTCAACGGCTCATGGACGGTGACCAGCTTGGTGCCGTCCGGGAAGGTAGCTTCTACCTGCAGGACCGGCAGCATCGCGGCCACGCCCGGCATGACATCGCTTTGCGTGAGGATCTGCGAGCCGAAGGACATCATCTCGGCAACCGAGCGTCCATCACGCGCGCCTTCGAGGATGGCGTCCGAGATGATGGCGACCGCTTCGGGATAGTTGAGTTTCAACCCCCTCCCTTGGCGTTTGCGGGCCAGCTCGGCGGCCGTGAAGATCGTCAGTCTCTCAAGCTCGGTCGGTGTCAGAAGCATGGGTCCACGTCCTCGTCTACATGCTCAGTTCGAAAACAGTCGCTGGCCGCTCGCGCCGTGCAGGGCAACCGCGATTTCGGCCAGTGGGGTGAATGAACGAATGGGTTCGTCATCGGCGATCGGGGCCGGCGAGACCTCGGAAATAATGGCCAGCGCTTTTCCCAACAGGGCCTGGGACTGGATCGCGCCGACGAGCCCGAGCCGCACGGCCGCCGTCGCCAGCGATGCCGCTGCCTGATAGCCGCCCATCGCGATGGCTGTCTGTTCGTCGAGCCCCAATTGCCGCCACAATAGGCCTTGCACAACGGCAAGATGGCCAAGCGCCTTGCCTTCCGCGATCAAGGCTCGATAGGCGCTGGCACCCGTCGTGCCGATGCGGCTGTGGGTCGTCAAAAGGGCCACGCCATTGCGACGCGATCCGGCACGCAGGCCCTCCACAAAGGTCGATGCCTCGACCTCGAAATCGAGTTCCGCAAGTTTCTCAGCATCACCGGCTAGCCGGTGCGCACGCGCCAGCGCCACGCGGTCGGCGACAGCCCAACGGTGGCGAAGCTGCGTTTCCAGGAAGTCCTCGAAATTGCACGGCCCCAGCCGGGCAGATAGCTGCGATGACGCTTCCAGCCCTTGCGAGAAAGCAAAGCCGCCAGAGGGAAACTGGCTGTCGGCATGCTGCAAGGCAACAAGTAGCGTGCTGTCGATGCCGATGCTCATTCATCCTCCTCCGACAACGTCACCCTGTTTGCACTGATCATCGGCTCGATGCGCGCCGCGTAAGTGGCCGCAGGACCGTCCAGCGCAATCAGGAGATCGGTGCCGTCGAAGCGCACCCGCCAGTGCAGGTTGCCGGCGTGGTAGCCCAGTTCCAGCGCATCGCTCGATGTGGCAGGTTTTACGCGCAACCAGCGCTGCACCCCTGCCCGCACGATCACCGCGCGGTGATCGTCCAGCAGCAGCACCGCGCCGTCGTAGAGTTTCTGGTCACGCGGCAACGCAATCGCCACCTCCTCGCCGCCGTCGGTGCGCGCCAAAAGGCGTCGACGGTCGAGGTCGACCGGCGCAATGCCGACGAACTCCACCGTCCCGTGATGCTCAAGATGGTGAATAGCATGATGCAAAGCCGCATCCGCGCGGCTACCCAACACACTTTCAACTCGAAGCATTGCGCTGTCCTTTCAATAAAAATGTCCAAGCCACCATCATCAAAGGCTCATATGCTTGCGGATCAGGTCGTTGCTGAGGTCGGCCGTGTCGCCAGCGGCGGCGATGCGGCCCTTTTCAAGAATGGCAAAGCGATGCGCGGCGGTTCTTGCAAAGCGGATTTTCTGCTCGACAAGGATGATGGTCAATCCGTGGTCGCGGTTGAGCGAGATGATCGCCTTCTCGATATCTTCGACGATATTGGGCTGGATGCCTTCGGTCGGCTCGTCAAGCACGAGGATGCTGGGGTCCGTCGCCAGCGCGCGGGCAATCGCCAATTGCTGCTGCTGGCCGCCGGAAAGGTTCGTGCCGCGCCGGTTAAGATGCTCCTTGAGGAAGGGAAACAGCGTCCAAACCAGATCGGGCACCGATGCCTGACCGTCCTTCCGTGCGTTGCAGCCGAGCAGGATATTGTCGAGCACACTGAGACCGGGAACGATCTCACGCCCCTGCGGCACGTAGCCGATGCCCTTCCTGGCGCGCTCATAAGTAAGGTCGCGACTGATCTCGTCGCCCTCGAACTTGATGCTGCCCGTGGTGCGCACGTCGATGCCAAGCAGGCTGCGCAACAGCGTGGTCTTGCCCACCCCGTTTCGCCCGAGAAGACAGAAGGTTTCGCCCTTGCGGACCTCCATGTCGAGGCCGTGGATGATGTGGCTGGTTCCGTAGAACACGTTGAGGTTCGAGAATTTAAGCATGGCTGAGCGTCGCCGATCCGAGATATGCTTCGATGACTGCAGGATTGTGCTCGATTTCTTCCGCCGTTCCTTCGGCCAGAACCGCGCCCTGATGCATCACGGTAATCGTCCGGCAGATCTGGCGCACGAACGCCATGTCGTGCTCGATCACCAGCACGGTGTGGTCGCCGGCGAGATCGAGCAACAGGCCGGCTGTCTTGTCCGTTTCGGCAGCCGTCATGCCGGCGGCCGGCTCGTCCAGCAGGATGATCTTGGGTTCCTGGCTCAGCACCATGGCAAGCTCGAGCCATTGCAACTGGCCGTGCGAAAGCTCGGAAGCCCGCCGGTTCAGCGAGTCCTGCAATCCGGTGCGCTCGGCCACCGCCGCCTCGCGCTCATTGGCCTTGCCGGCGATGCGCTCGAACAGGTTTTCGAACACGCGAACGCGCCGATTGCTTGCCACCTGCAGGTTTTCGAGAACGGTCATGTCCTTGAACACGGTCGGCGTCTGGAACTTGCGGCCGATGCCGCTGCGGGCAATAGCTGCTTCGCCAATGCCGGCAATGTTCTTGTCACGCAGCCAGATTTCGCCTTCCGACGGCAGGGTCTTGCCGCAAAGGAGGTCGAGCAGCGTCGACTTCCCCGCACCGTTGGCGCCAATCACGACGCGCAGTTCGCCATCGGCAATGTCGAGATTGACGTCGCGAACCGCCGGGAACTCGTCGAAACGCACCGTCAGGTTGCGGGTCCGAAGAATCGGCGATGCCACCGGCTCGAACGCCTGTTTGCCATCAATTGCAGTCATCAGCATTAGCTTCCCTCAGCAGTTGCGGGGACGGCGCGGCCATCGTTTGCAGAGGCCGAACGACGATCGAAGAAGTCCTTGAACAGGCCAGCGATACCATTCGGCATGACCAGCACGACGAAGACGAAAAGCCCACCGAGAATGATCGGCCAGACCGGCTGGAAGGTCGCGCTTTCGCTGGCCAGCGAGCCGATGAAGTTGACGATGAGCGCGCCGATGCAAGCGCCGAGAAGCGATGCCCGCCCGCCGGTCGCAGCCCAGATCACCATCGAGATACTGAAGGACGTGGCCATCAGCGAGGGTGCGGCAAACTCGGACGTCACCGTAAACAGCATGCCGGCGAGACCTGCCACGCCAGCCGAGACGCAGAAGATGAAGAGCTTGTAGTTCTCAACGTCGTAGCCAAGGTAGCGAGCCCGCGCCTCGTCTTCGCGAATGGCCTTCAGCACCTGCCCGACCCGCCCGGATAGCAGGTAACGCGCCAGGAGCGTGACCGCGAGCAAGGTGAACGTCACCAGATAGTAGACGCTCGGTCCGTACGGATCGAACTCGAAGCCTGCGATTTCAAGCGCCGCCAGGCTGGCGAGACCATTGAAGCCGCCGGTCAAAGGCTGGTTGTTGATGATGAGCAACTGGCCGATGAGCGCAAAGGCCAGCGTGATGATCGAGACATAGACGCCGGTGGTGCGCCGCTTGAACATGACATAGCCAATGAGCGCCGCCAGAACGCAGGGAACGACAATGCCTGCAAGGAGGCCGACCGTGACCCATCGAAACGGTATCCAGAGGAACGAGCCGGTGGTCACGCAGCAAAGGTCGCGGACCGCGTCGGGCTCCATGTTGAGCAGCATGAGTTCAGGCACCGGATTGTTGCCCGGATCGGCCAGCGTCAATGACATGGCCAGCATGTATGCGCCCATGCCGAAGAACAGCCCCTGTCCCAGGCTGAGGATGCCGGCATAGCCCCATGACATCGCAATGCCGAGCGCGCAGATGGAGTAGACCAGATAGGTGGCCATCCGGTTGGTCCAGAAACTGTTCAGGAAAAAAGGCAGCACCATAAGCAGCGCAAAGAAGGCCACATACGCTACCAGAGAGGCTGATCTGTAAGTCATACGTTCTTCCACCATTCTCGTGGTTGACCGGCCGCCGACTATCGTCAGCGGCTTTTGGTCACGAAGAGGCCTTGCGGCTTGAACAGAAGGATCAGGATGACGACCGTGAAGAGCACCGTGCGCCCGTAAACGTCGTTGAGCCAGGTTGCGACGAAGCTCTGCACTTCGCCAAGGATGCCCGCTGACAAGAGCGTTCCCATGAGATGGCCAACGCCGCCGGCGACGACCACCAGGAAGGCGTCGACGACATAAGGCGTGCCCATGTCAGGCGAAACGGTCTTGAACCCCGACACCAGAACACCTGCGATGCCGGCCAATCCCGAACCGTAGGCAAACGCCAGCGTGTTGACACGCTTGTCGTTGATGCCACAGGCGGCAGCCGTGTTTCTGGCAACCGATACGGCCCGCAACTGGCTTCCGAACCGGGTCTTGAAGATCAGCCACCAGCTGATGGCGCCCAGCAACAAGGCCATCACGAAGATGAAGGCTCGATAGACCGGGATGTTGGCGCCAAGGAACTGGAAAGCCTGCTGCAACTCGGAAGGCACCGGAACATTCTGCAGGTCGGACCCTAGTCCGTCGATGTGGATGCCGAACAGCGCAAGGCCGAAGTGGATGCGAATGAGCTGCTGCAGGATGAGCGCAATGCCCCAGGTCGCAAGCAAGGTGTCGAGAAGCCGCCCGTAGAGACGACGCACGACCGTGCGTTCAATCACATAGCCGAATGCAGCCGTAACCAGGAAAGCGAGCGGTATGCAAAGGTAGAGATTGAAGCCGAGATGCTTGGTTGCGAGCACCGTGGTGTACGCACCGATCATCACCATCTCGCCATGGGCAAGATTGATGACCTTCATTGTCCCGTAGATGATGGCCAAGCCGAGGGCCACCATGAACAGGATGGAGCCTATGCTCAGGCCGATTACAAACGTTTCCATGCTTCTGCCCGACTGTTGCGAAATTGCGGCCGGCGCACTCGCTGCACCGGCCGACGCTTGTCGATGAAAGCGCTAGAGTGTCGCGCCCGAAGTGGTGCAAATGCGCTTGTCCGCAGTTTCGCCGACGCTTGAATACGGCAGCGGCTGCAGTGGCTCCGCGTACTGGTCGACGATGTCCAGCAGGCCGTCAGCCCTGGTCTTGCCGATACGTGGCGTCAGGAAGCTGTGCAGATTTTGCGGATCGATGGTGACCTTGCCCTGCGGTGCGTCGAACGACAGGCCGCCAGCATTTGCAACAACGGCTTCCGGCGATACGTCGCCAGCCTTTTCCGCAGCCATCGCCCACATGTTAACGCCAACGTATACTGCCTCCATGGCGGCGTGGGTGACGGAATCGGCACCCGCATAGGCCTTGAACGCCTCGACGAAGGTCTTGTTCTGCGGCGTGTCGACCGTCTGGAAATATGGCAGCGAAACATAGCTTCCGAGCGCATATTCCGGACCCATCGCCTTGATCTCGACCTCGGTGGTGGTCGATGCGCACAGAGGCAGCTTCTCGAAGTCGTAACCCTGGTTACGAAGCTCGCGATAGAACGCCACGATGGAATCGCCGACGACGTTGGAGAAGATCACGTCGGCGCCGCTGGAGCCGATTTTCGACACCATCGAGGCCCATTCGGTGTGGCCAAGCGGCAGGTACTCGTCGCCGACAACTTCCATGCCGATACCCTGGCAAATGGTCTTCGTGGTCTTGCCCATGCCGCGCGGGAACGCGTAGTCCGAGCCGACGATGAACAGCTTGTTCTTGCCAAGCGTCTTCTGCAGCCACGGAATGGAGTTTTCGAGCTGCTGGTTCGGCACCGCGGAACCTGCATAGAGCACGTTCTTCGAGCACTCTTCGCCTTCGTACCATGTCGGCCAGACGAGCAGGCCGTTGCGCTTTTCGACAACCGGCAGCACAGCCTTGCGGCTCGCCGTGGTGTAGCAGCCGAAAATCACCGGCACCTGGTCTTCGATGGTAAGCTTGCGGGCCTTTTCGCCGTAGATGCGCGGCTCGGATGCCGGGTCTTCGATAATCGGGCGAAGCTTCTTGCCGAGAACGCCGCCCTTGGCGTTGATCTCATCAATGGCCATCTGGGCGCATTGGTTCATCGACTTCTCAACGATGGCGGTGGTGCCAGTGAGAGAATACATGATGCCGACCGGAATTTCATCGGCGGCCCAAGCCCTGTCTCCAAGCCGCAAAATGGACGGCGTGGCCAGTCCCGCGGCAGCAAGGGTAGATACTTTCAAGAAAGTACGACGAGTTTGCTTAGTCATTTTTCCTCCACATGGCGCTTATACCGAAAATAAAGTGCATAGTTCCCTGTTTGATTTTTTTGCACTCGGAATGAGCTATTCTTCTAGATCGACAATTCTCCCTTCAAATACGACGCAGAAAATCCATTACTTGCCTGAACAACAAGCAAGCATCAGCCGGCCGTGCCGACATGAACGTTAGTAATGAAGCCTGGCCCTACACGCGCCTCAACAGATCTTCAGCGCCAAACCGGCCCGGCCCGACATTGCGGCAGTAACGCCTCTGTCGCCGCCGCCAAAAAGCAAAAAACCCGCCGATCCCTTCACAGGGACTTGCGGGCTACCCAGCCTGTTGGTGCTGACATCATTGTCGGGCACCAGCGAGATGTACAATTTCACTGTACATCAATTCTGTTTCATCTAGTCACGCAAATCCTTGAACGTCAAGAGCTCATGCGCATTAATTATCGCGGCAGCTAATTCGTCCATCGATATGCGCTTGGCCATGGCCTGCTTGCGGATGCTCTCATAGGCTTCCTGCTCGCTAAGGCCTTGCGTTTCCATCAGAATATTCTTCGCCTTGAGCGTGCGGTTGTTGCCGGCAAGCTTGCGTTCAAGCTTGCGGATCCGCTTGCCGGCATCACGGCGCTCCAGCCACAGCGACCGGGCGATGGTCAAATTGGTCAACAATCCGAACGGCCGGATGGGCCGCTCGATCACCGCCAGCGCCCCGCATTCCAACACCAGCTGCAAGGTGCTGGGGTCTTCGAATGTCACCACCGCGAGAAGGGCCGGATCGGTGGGCTGGCTGCTGCGGAACAGCCGCAGGATCTTATCGCGGTTTTCGCGTTCGATCGAAATCAGCACCACGGCAGCGGCAGGGCTGATGGTCGCGGGAAGCGGCCAAGTCGTCTCGCAGTTGCAGCCGATGCGGCGCAGATGCTCGACGAGCGCCACCCCCTCCTTGTCGGGCGGGTGGATGACCTGCACATGCAGGCCCTTCAGATCTTCAAGTATCTTCGTTGGCAACGTCGGAGCCCGCTAAGCTTGTTGTCTTGGCCGGTGATGCGATACTTTCCAATCATTCAGCGATGTCGTTACGAAATACGGGTCCGGTTTGATCCGCGTTTCCGACCGCCACACAATGTCGAACTTGCCCGCATCGTTGATGCGCCCGATGCTCGACCACAGTTCGGTGTGATGGTTATCCGGATCGATCCTGACCGGCCCCTGCGGCGCATCGAACTCCAGTCCGGGCAGGCGCGCAGCGATCATGTCGGGATCGTCCGTGCCCGCCAACGCCAATGCCTTGGCGTAGAGATGAACCTGGAAATAGGCAGCCTCGGCGCTGGCCGTTACCGGCGCATCGGCGCCGAACCGCTTCTTGAAGGCGGCGACAAACTTTTTCGCCTGCGGCGTGTCGAGCGTTTCGAAAAACGACGCGGAGGTCAGATGACCCGCAACGACTTCCGGCGACATCTGCGCCACTTCGGCTTCGGTCGTGGTCAGGCTGGCGATCGGCACGACGCTCGAATCGAAGCCCGCTTCCTTGTAGGCCTCGTAGAGCATGATCGCGCCTGTCCCGACGACGGTAGAGACGACCACGTCCGGCTTGAGATTGCGTATCTGCTTGATAACACGGTCGAAATCCTTGCGCACCGGATCTACCGGCACATAGAGCTCGGCGACGATGCTGCTGTTTGCCCGCACCACCAGGTCGGTGACGACGCGATTGTATTCGTACGGAAAGACGTAGTTGGAGCCGACCAGAAGGATCCTGGTGCCGAAGTTCTCGATCAGGTAGCGGGCAAGCTGCACGGCGTTCTGGTTCGAGGACGAGCCCGTGTAGAAGCAGCGCTTGGAGTATTCAAACCCCTCATAGAAGGTCGGGTAAAACAGAAGGCCGCGATAGGCCTCGATTTCGGGCAGCACCGACTTGCGCGCCGTGGACATGTAGCAGCCGAAAATCGTCTTGATGTTTTCCTTGGTGAGCAGTCGCACGGCAAGATCGCGATACTGCTCCGCCGAACAGCCAGGATCGTGGAAAACCGGCTCCAGCGGCCGTCCCAGCACACCGCCGGATGCGTTGATTTCCTCAGTCGCAAGCAGCGTCCCGTTGGCCTCGGCGATTTCCGCCGCAGCCGTTACGCCGCTGCGGGAAAACAGAGCACCGATGCGCCAGGAATTACCGACCATGAGAAAACACGCTATCCATCATGCGGTTCCAAGTCGGCGTAGCCTTTCACAAGCCGCGCGCACCTGATGCGCAGCTCAACTTGGAAACGCCACTGTTTCGAATGATTTAGCCATATCCTGACGGCGCGGAAATTGCAAACGCGCCGACGCTTATGAAGCTAAAGTTCAACAGACCCGCAAGCGCCATGGGGCCGCAACGACGTCGGCCCCATGGCTTCCTGCATCAGGCAGATGGGCTTCAGCCCAGCGCAACGACGAAGTGTTTCGTCACCGGCTCGATGATTTTCCAGGTGCCCTTGAAATCGGCTTCCACCACGAAAGCATCGCCTGCGCCAACTTCGACCGGTTCGCCGCCATCGGGCGTAATGATGATGCGGCCCGAAATCATGTGCACGAATTCATAGTCGGTGTAGGTGGCGTGATAGGTGCCCGGCGTTGCCTGCCAGGTTCCCGAAAGCACCTTGCCGTCCGCAGTGGTGTGCTGGACGGCTGTCTTCATCGTCGGCTTTCCCTCGATAACCTTCCAGCCGGGCAGGTCATTGGGATCGGCATTCTCCACCTTGCCGAACTTGAGGATAGTCTTGCGTGACATGATAAGGCTCTCCCGTTGTCATGCTGAGGCACGAACGCCTGCGGCAAGAGTAGCCAAACGATAATGGAAAGCAACTTAATTTACCTCAAGTAAAGTTGCCGCCGAATTCCAAGGCTAGATCTTCGCCTCTTTCAGCACGTCGTTCATGCGCGCCTGCCAGCCCGGCCCGATCGCCATGAACTTGGCGATCACTTCCGGCTCCAGCGCAACTTCGAGACGCACCCTCTCCGGTGGCGGCCGCCGAACCGGCGGCGGCGGGGGTGGCGGCGGCCTGCGAAACGCTTCCGGCACGTAGCCTCCGGTGCGCGGCCAGCGGCGGTGCTCATGGATGCCGTTCAGCACGTCACAGGCCGAGAGCGCCTCGGCTTCGTTCATGCCCGCCAGCACCCGGTCGCCGAACACCGCCGGCGTCTCATCAAGGGAATCCCATACGGCCCAAAGGTCCGTAGGTTCCAACATGAGACTGAATCGCTTCTCGCGCACCGTTCGCTGCTTTCCAACACTGGTTGGAAGCGAAACTTGGTGATTCTGATCGCCGGAAAATTAATATTAACAGGAAGATAAATCTTAAATAAGATACTGTTTTTATTAAATTTTTATCGATCACCGCGCTAGTTTTCAGGGCTGAAGCGAGGCCCCTGTTCCTGCCTAGTTCAGGCGCGTTGCAATGCCTTGCCTGCCCGTTTCCGGCAGCATCATGTCCTTGGCCAGCAAGCCGCTGACCCGGCAAAAAGCTGTGAATGCCTTGCAGGCTTCTTCGGTCGAAGCGATGTCAACGCTGGCGCCAAAGCAGGCGTCAAACGCCAATTGGTAAATCGGTCCCTGCCGTCCCACCGGCCAGCCTTGCAGGAAATCCAGCGCCTGCTCGACGCTGTAGATTTCCTCGACGGGCTCGCCTGCAGATGGCGAAATGCGAACCGGCACCGCGAATTGCAGCTTATGCATTTCATGCCTCTTCGAATTTTGAGCGCGCGACTGGTGTGAAAACCTGCCAATGAACGACGCTTTGTGGCCACTGCTGTGCCGCGCAATTGTGTCGCCAATGCGGTTTGGTCCAAACCACACGCTGGCGAAAGCTGAGCTTTCGGCGACTTCTACCTACACGAAAGGTTGAAGAAGGGCGCAATCGGTGTCACATGATGGGGCAATTGCCACCATCCCACCTTTCGCCCGAAGCCCATGATTACCTATCTCGACGCCGAAACCGCACCGCTCAGAAACACCGGCCAGATCCGCCTCTATGGCGCGGAAGGCTTCGCCGGTATGCGCAAGGCCTGCGACCTGACCGCGCGTTGCCTGGACGAACTTGTGGACAGGGTCCATCCCGGCGTCACCACCAACGCCATCGACCGCTTCGTGTTCGAGTTCGGCATGGACCACGGCGCCATTCCGGCCACGCTGAACTATCGCGGCTACACCAAATCGTCGTGCACCTCGATCAACCACGTCGTCTGCCACGGCATTCCTGACGACAAGCCGTTGCGCGAAGGCGACATCGTCAACATCGACGTCACCTACATCCTCGACGGCTGGCACGGCGATTCCAGCCGCATGTACCCTGTCGGCCAGATCAAGCGCGCCTCCGAGCGCCTGCTGGAAGTCACGCATGAATGCCTGATGCGCGGCATCGCCGTCATCAAGCCTGGCGTGCGCACTGGCGCCATCGGCGCAGCCATCCAGAGCTTTGCCGAGGGCGAGCGTTGCTCGGTCGTGCGTGACTTCTGCGGCCACGGCGTCGGCCAGCTCTTCCACGACGCGCCCAATATTCTCCACTACGGCAATTCCAGCGAAGGCGTGGAAATGCGCGCAGGCATGATCTTCACGGTCGAGCCGATGATCAATCTCGGCCGGGCGCACGTGAAGGTTCTGTCGGACGGCTGGACGGCGGTGACGCGCGACCGTTCGTTGTCTGCGCAGTACGAGCACACGATCGGCGTCACCGAGACCGGCTGCGAAATCTTTACGCTCTCCCCCAAAGGTCTCGATCGCCCTGGCCTGCCGGCATAGTATCCTCAGCAGGGCGGCGATTCCGCCAGGCAGTGTTCTGTGCGGGGGCATATGGACGACAATCACGACGACGCGCGCGGTTTCCTCGCGGAGCAGCCGGCAATTTCACTTGGCAAAGCCAAGGCGGTCGAGGAAAAGCCGCACTATCTCGGCCATCGCGACCGGCTGCGTGAGCGCTTCGCCAGTGCCGGACACGGTGCCCTGCCCGATTATGAACTGCTCGAACTTCTGCTTTTCCGGCTGATCCCGCGCGCGGATACCAAGCCCATCGCCAAGGCGCTGCTTGCCCGCTTCGGCACGCTGGCCGAAGTGCTTGGCGCACCGGTTAACCTGTTGCAGGAGGTCAAGGGCATCGGCCCTGCGGTGGCGCTCGATCTCAAAATCATCGCCGCCGCGGCTCAGCGCATGGTGCTCAGCGACCTTAAGGGCCGCGAGGTGCTGGCTTCATGGACGCAGGTGCTCGCCTACTGCAAGACCGCGATGGCCTTCGAGCAGCGCGAACAGTTCCGCATTCTTTGACAAACCATTGAATTGATTGGCTGACGTCCCTCGCTATGAGGTGACGTCCCTTACCTAACTTTACAATAAGGAGAGAACGCCATGCGCGTTTTCAGTATCAGGCCGTGCCCACCGGGCGGGGCTGCTGTGGCGACGTTCAACGTCGCCATCAACGAAGATATCAAAATTTTCAACGCCCGACTGCATCGGAAGCAAGACGGGACCTATCGTGTTTATGCGCCGCAAGCAGGTGGCGCGAGGGTCGTCACGTTCTCCGAGGATGCCGTCAACACGATCGTAGAAGCCGCCATGGCGGAACTGAAGGAGCCATGCGCCTATGAACGCAACTGCGCAGCCTAACACCGACATCGCCACCAATCCCATCCGCTCTCATGTCGAGATGATCCACAAGCTGGCAACCGGCATCGACGGCGTGCTCGTTGTTTCAGCCTTCAACGCCAGCCTGCCCAAAGACAAGGGCACCATAACGCACCACCGCGTGGGCGACGTCGATGGCATGATAGCCGCAATAGAAGCGCACCTCGAAACACCGCATGTTAACGTGTACACCGGCCTCCAAGTCATGCGCCGCAACCTTGAACGCGGCCAGCGTGGCGGTGAGCAAGACGTCCTGGCCGTGCTTGGACTTGTGGCTGATATGGACGCCGACACGGGACATAACAGCGGCGTGTATCCCATCGATCCGAACTATGTGATCGAGACGTCGCCTGGCAACTTTCAACCCATGTGGCTTTTTGACAGACCGATTGCCCCGAGCTTAGCGAAGGAAATAGCTCGTAACCTAAAAGTGGTCACAGGCTCGGATCACGGGACGTCCGACGTTGCGCACGTCTGGCGCGTGCCCGGCACACTTAACTGGCCGAACCGAAAGAAGCTTGAGCGTGGCCGCCCGGAGACACCGTCAACCGTCATTGTTGCAGCACCTTGGGACGGCACCTTGACCGATCCGACCGCCTTGGCGCTCGCGGTGGCAGGTCGTGCCAGTGGCGCCGCAAGAACTACCGCTGTCGAACTTGGGGAGTTGCCCGATGTCGATGGCGTTGAGGTATCGCCGGACGCGGCTCGATTGCTCTCGGCAAACGATGTCGGCGATCGTTCGGCTCATGCAGCGCGCGTTGTGGAAAAGCTCGCATTCGATGGCCTTCCGGTGGATGTGGCGGCCGCGCTGTTCATGTCTGCGACGGGCAACTGGCTCGATCGATATGCCACGGAAGATGCTGCCCGTACCGACTTCGCACGCTTGTGGGGGCGCTTTGGTGCGCAGCATGTAGAGACGAGTGTCAAGGCTGCCAAGTTTGCCGCGCGGATATCCGCAAAGCTGCAGCCTCCGGCGAATGACAACATACGCCCAGCCAAGGACGCGGCAACCTTCCCCGGCATTTTGACCAGTGCGCAGTTCGTGCAGGGGTTTACGCCTCCGGACTATCTTGTCGACGGCATCCTTCAGTCCGGATTTCTATACTCGATTACGGGCCAGACTGGATCCGGCAAGACCGCGGTCGCACTATTGATGGCATCGTGCATCGCCCTTGGTGCGCCGCTGGCTGGGCAGGAAGTAAAGCAGGGGCGTATCCTTTACTTCGCCGGGGAAAACCCCGACGACGTGCGAATGCGGTGGATCGGCCTATGCCACGAACTTGGCGTCGCGCCATCTGGCATTGATGCGCATTTCGTCGAGGGTGTTTTCTCGATCTCGGAATTTGCGCAGCGCATTGAAAAGGACGTCGAACGGCTGGGTGGAGTGGCCGCAATATTCGTCGACACGACCGCGGCCTACTTCCCCGGCACAGACGAGAACTCGAATGTCGAGATGGGCGCGTATGCGCGCCTGCTGCGTACGCTGACGCGCATGGACTGCCGTCCGTCCGTGATTGCGGCCAGCCACCCAATCAAGAACGCGGCCGCTGACAATCTGCTTCCTCGTGGCGGGGGCGCCTTTCTAAATGAGGTGGACGGCAATCTATCGCTGTCGAAGAAGGGCGAGCGAAGCGCAGAACTGCATTGGCAGGGCAAGTTTCGTGGGCCTGATTTCCGAGCCATCACATTCGACCTACCAGCAATCACAGTACCCGTGCTTGTCGATAGCCGAGGCCGCGAAATTCCCACCGTGCGCGCCGTGGTCGTGGGTGAGTCCGAAATTGCCGCCCGTGCCCATGCTGCTACTCGCGAGGATCAGCGCATGTTGCTGGCTATCAGGCAAAATGGTGCCAGATCGTTGCGAGAGCTTGGCGAATTCCTTGATCTTGGTGAAGGCGACACTGCAAAGCGGCGTGCTCAGACCATCACTGACAGGCTCAAACGCTCGCAGCACATTTCGTACGATTTGGGTGTCTGGAAGCTGACAAAAAAGGGGAATGACGCGGCCGCCGAGGCTGGAAAAGCAGTTCATGAAGAGGAAGTGCGCTCAAAAGCGGTAACCAGCCTTGTCAGCAACCACAGGCGCAAGCGCGGTGGGTCGTACCGTGCCCGGAAAGAAGGTACGGAAGGGTGATAAAAGCATTGTTATTCAATAACTTAAATCGCGTACCGGTGACAGTGCGCACATATTAAAAACCAAACTGTTGACGGGTGTGTGTGTTCAACACACCCCGTCAATGGGAAGATCATCATACCGTACGTGCGTACCCTTTTTCTATAGGGACCGCCGTACGGTACGCAAGGAGCCCCACATGACCGACACCACCGACAAGGAACCGCAACCCACCACCCACCGTGGCAGGCGCATCTCGTGGCAAGAGTTTTACAGGCAACGGCCCGACCTGCGGCCGGCGAATGACGATGCTATTCCGCAGCCTGAAGCAGCTGCTCATCGCCAAGAATTGTCGCCAAATCATCGAAGTTCATCGTGATCGTGTAGCGCTGGTTCGAGCCTTTGCTATAAATGTCCCTCACGATCAGGGTGATCGTCACGCCGTCGGAATCCGCCACAACGTCTTCAGCGGCGAGCGGCCTGTCGAAAAGTTCCTTTGGCCAGCCGTCTCGTTTTGCGGGTTGGGAAGTGATGCGCATGTGTCTCTCCAAATAACTGGAGAGACACATGCAACCCTCGTGCCACTGACTTAAGTTAATATATGTATCGAAATGGGACGGTTATCGTTTAGGTGGGTTCGCCTTCTGCGCCGTACGAATCTTCGACAGCATCTTACGCGCGGCACGCGCCCTTATCTCGGCGAGACCGATTAACGGCTTCCCGTCCAACGTGGCCGGTTCGTCCGCCGTCTTGTCCCATACGGCCCAAAGTCCATCGGGTTGTTGAATGCAAATGAAAGGCACGGCGTTTCCCTCACGTATGATAATACGCCTCGAAGCCTGTACGATCAACGGCCTGTCTAAGGGGGGCTGGGTCGGATCCTTTCCGCGTTTCATTTCCGCGGACCGGTAGTGCAGGCAAGTGTTAAATCCCGCAGGTTTTCAAAAAGTGTTCCAATGAGGTAATTTAGGGTTATGGGCGCAAGAGGACCGCGCCCTGAGACGCCGGAAATGCAGGCGCTTAAGGGCTGATATCGACGGCGGCCGTGAAGCCGCCGCCGTATGTCTCTTTAGGTAGAGGCGAGCGCGGTACTGCACGCGACAGCCAGCTTGTCGTTGGGTTTTTCTTTCCCGAGGGGCGTTGCCCAACCGGCGTTTTCAATGATGCCGCGCCGTTCGTAAGATTTGGCGGCTTCGAGCGCAGCTAAAACCTCAGCGGCATTCGGCGCACTCTTCGATTGAGCGACGCAGTATGGCGTCATCACGCCAACCACTGCTTGAACGCTGGCGTCTTCGGCCATCTTCTGGGCGGTCCCCCCTGTAACCCAACCGCCCCACGAAAACCCGACTACCGCAATCCCGATAGCGCCGACTACTGCTCCCATAATGCCGGGTTTTACCCATTCAGCGTCCTTCATCGTGGTTCTCCTTTTTTTCTAACGACGAGTACGAATGTAGAGTATCACAGATTTGTTTCATTCGGTAACTTTTCGTCATGTCTGCGCAGCCGGAGGTAGGGCTAGGTCAGATCCTGTTCAGTGTCTTCCCACAGACCGGCGGGGTAAGAAAAAGTTCGCATCCACAAAATTGCGAATTTGGCCGGGCCAGAAATATTTTTGGGGTGGCCTTCTCATTTTGCCTACTCGACCCCTATTTCCACCATGTCCGCACCGCGCGGCAAGAACTGCCAAATGGCCAACTAGCCGACTCCAACAATGGAGCGGTGCGCCGACTACGAGCGGCAATCACTACAAGGGAAACGATGAACCATCCGATCAAAGTGGCCGACTGCGGCATTGCTCGCACGGCCGACGCACGCCGTAAGGCAACCGGCGCTGCGACGAAGCTGATCGCAGCGAACGATAACACGCCGCCAAAGCCCCGGCTGCGCTACCGCGGCACCCGGCCGGCATGGACGTGGCTCAAAAAGCATGACGCTCGTCTTGCTGCGGCTTTGTGGCTTGTTGCTCGGCGGATGTTGCCGGCGGCGGACAACGAAAATCGCGAGCCAGGACTAAAGCGTCTTGATCGCCGTAAGGACGGCAAGCCCCGCGGCCCTGTCGAACCGGCGTTCGATGCTGGTTCGTATCTTGCGCTACCTTCCGTCCAACCGCGCCTTGGCGATGCGGAGCCAGAGGCGGTTTCATTGCGTGGCTGGCACAACGCTGCCGGGTTCGCGATAAAGGTGCAGAGGCAACGGGGGGAATATCCGTCGTCGCCACTGTGCCGATTCACGCGCTGCACAAGCGGTGTGGCCGCGTTGTACGGCTCTCTGATTGAGACGGTCGGCAAGGCCCGTCCCGGCAAAAGCCGTGGTGATGTTCGGCCTGTCGACGAGCCGGATATGCCGGAAATGCCCGACGACGTGTTTGTCACTATCGAGGCGATTCTGTCCGGCGCCACACTGTCCGGCGTGGGCGAGATGCACGGCGCTCGCGGCGGTTACGCCGATCGGCGCGGAAAGCAGGCGATGATAGCTGCGGGAACTTGGGCGCTTTCGGCCATAGATGCGCCAGAAACGCGACAAGCCGCATGAGCGGTAAACTATACCATAAGTAACCATCGCGCGTTATCGGCCATTTATATGGCGAATAGCGCTATGTGCCAAATCGTGGCCAGAAAAACCGTATACGCATGTAAGCATACGTAAATTCTATGCTTACGCCCTAGCACCACGCACCGCCTAAGCGGTGCTTTCTTTTTATCCTTCACAATCGAAAACTTCGAAAATCGAAAGGATTCTCGATGCCTACCACACAGGAGGCCGTCGACGCGCTCGTGCGTCATATCGGCTTCGATCCGCCGCGCGCAAAGGCCGTGGCCCGCGCCTTAACTGAAGACGGTCGCCTGCCTGCCGGTGCGCCCGGCCGCTCCCCGGAACTCGATCCCGAACACGTCATCGACATCGTGCTGGGCTGCAGCGTCGATGCACCGCTCCGCGCCATTGCCGACACCGTTGTGGCCTATCGCGCCCTCGTGCCTGGTGGCGCCAACCTCGATGGCGCACCCGCCAGCATCGATCGCACAGCGGGCGATGCGCTCGAGGTATTCGCGGACATCAGCATCCACGGCGATGCTGACATTCTTCGCCGCGACAAGATCGAGATCGTCGCGACCTGGCCAGAAGTAGCGATCCAGCGCGACGGCAAGGTCGCACGTTTCGTTCCGGTCGGCGCCCTTGCAACGCATTGGCGTGACAGCGGTCATCGCAAATCCACCATCATCAGCGGCGCGGCCTTGGTCGACTGCCTGCACGCACTTTTTGGAGAAAACCATGATCGGTAAGAAACCCACGGCTACGACCGGGTCTTTCCGCGTTCCGTCGCTGGCGGAAGTGGACACAACCTACGCCGACCTGCTGCAAAAGCAGGCGGAATTGACATCGCGGCAATCGGATCTTGAGCGGGAAAAGCGCGCCGTCGAGAAGGAAATCGCCGCCGATACAAGCCGCGACATCAGCCCCGCCATTGCGGAACTGCTTGGCGACGAACCTGGCGCCAAGTCGCTCAACCGCCGTCGCGTTGCGGAAATTCGGAAAGAGATCGCCGACATTGAATCGGCGCAGATTGTGCTCCGGCAGCGCCTCGCAGACGCCCGTGGTCGCGCCTCTACTGCTGTTGTTGCTGCCAGCCACCATGAGTATGCCCGTCGCGTCAAAGCCATGGTCGCAGCCGTCGAGTCACTGGCGGAAGCACGCGATGAATACGAGGCGCTGGTGGATGATTTCGTCGCCAACGACGTGGCTTGGACGAGCTTAACGCCGCTTCAACCGACTTTCTGCGGCGATCGGCAAGATGGTCACTTGCAGCGCTGGCTGCGCGCGGCACGGGAGGCTGGCTATGCAGAGTGAGCGGCGAGAATATGCAGACAAGCGCCGCAAGGGATCGGGCGCACGGCTGGTTAAGTTGCCCGGCGATGGCGGGTACACAACGCGCAGCGATTCACCTGAGTTGATCGCACAGCGTCTGCGTCTTGCTGCTGCGGAAAAGAGGATAGCCAAGAATGGCGGAAAATAGAGCGGTCAGTGGATGGGCCATCCGCTACGGCGAGCCGACGACGATTGGCGGCGCCTTTGTTGAGCGGATCGCGCCCGGTGCCTTTAAGTCGCTTACGGATATCGTGCTCCTGTGGGGGCACGACCATAACCAGCCGCTCGCACGCACCACTTCTGGCACGCTGAAATTGCGTGACAGCCGCATTGGTCTTTGGTTTTCCGCCGATCTGGACGAGAACAACCCCGACGCTGCGCGTGCGATTTCCGCGATCTCACGCACAGATGTTCACGGCATGTCTTTCGGATTCCGAGTGAAAAAGGAGGAGTGGCAGGAGCCTGAAGACTATGACGCCCTCCCAGAACGCACGATTCTGGAAGCCGAATTGATGGAGATCTCCGCTGTTACCTGGCCAGCCTATCCGCAGTCCGACGTTAGTATTGCCCGTTCCAACGCCAGCGCCGCGGCACGCCGCGTTCGCGCGAAGGCCGAGGCAGCTATGCGCGCGCGGGGGCTGTCATGCTGACGGGTCGCGTTATCTCGTTTACTGGCCGCTTCGGTTTCATCGATGCGGACGGCTCGCACCTGTATTTCAGTGCGCGCGATTGCCGGTGCGCGCCATATCGCGGTGACCTAGTTCGGTACGACGTAGACGAAAGCAGCGGCAAGCCACGAGCGATTAACGTTCGTGCTGTGCGATCGGCTGCGGTTTCGGAGTGCGATCGCGTATTCGGGCATCCCTAGGGGGTGTCTCAGTCTCTGGCGCAATCGCTGTTACGGGACCGGTGGGGTTCCAAAACACGCATTTCCTCAATTCAAATGTTGAGGGGGTGTCGCGAATGGACCCTGCAATCGCCGGAAGAGCATCAGGTAAGAGTGTGGGTTTGGGCGTTACGTCAAAAGGTTCTGATTTTTCTCTAGATACTCACGCGCCCATGGCTGCATGACGTACATGAATGTTGTGTGGTGAGCCGCTAGATTTGAGGCACGCAACACGACGGTCTTTCTCTCTAGTAGGTTGATTGGGCCGCTTGTGATGGCAGCACCTACCGACGATTCCCCATCGATGATGAAGCGCCTCAGGATTACCTTCTCGTCCTCAGTGAGGTTGTGAAGCGAACTTCTGTTGGCACGAATGTACAGCCACTGCTTAGCCCATGGCTTGATGAACCTTCCGACTGCCCAAAGCAGATTCGAGATAAGCGCTGTGGCGGAGAGCAAGAAAAGCACTCCCACCCATGTACGGTACGAATCCCGAAATTGGTCTATGCCCAGCGTCTGTGCATAGTTGTTCGGCAGGAAGAGCACCAAGCCTAGTGTAACGCAGATCGGCAAGGCGACCTTTGAGCTTATCTCGCGCGACAGTGAGAATAGATTAGCCAGCCATTCCGGCATCATCGCCCCCGCGAAGAATTTTTCCTAGCTACCACTGCCACGACCGGGGATGGGTCGGCAATTTTTGCCGTTTGGGCCAAGACCACCCGCGCCTCGCAACTAGCAATTCACCGCAAATAGGATTTTGCGCAAACCGCCCCTGTAGTCGGGTACATATAGGAAATCACATGGACTTTTACGACATTGCGCACGCCGCGGGCGAGCGCGTGGCCGGCGCATGTGCCGCGCTTGGCATTGACCCCGAAACTACCGCCGACGCGCTCCTCACGGTCGCGCTGGGATTGTGGGTGGCTGAAACAGATAGACTAGCCGACGCCATCGAATTGCTTCGCATATGGACGGAGACACGTGATGGCCGTTGATGTCGAGAAACTCGTCGTCAGCCTGAGTGCAGATATAAAGCGCTACGAGACCGCCCTGAATCGCGCCATGGGCGTAACCATCAAGCAGGCCAAGTCGATCGAAGGTCGGTTTGCCAAGATGAACAAGGGCCTCACCACGTCATTTATTGGCGTTGGCAAAGGGCTTGTTGGCATATTGGCTGGCGGCGCTTTTGCGCGTGAGGCTGTTCGCTTTTCGGACGCAGCGACACGCATTGATAACTCGCTGAAGGTTGCTGGCCTTTCCGGCGAGGCGCTGGAGAAGGTCTACAACCGCCTTCGTGATAGTGCCACGAGAAATGCCGCGCCGATTGAGGCGCTTACCGAGCTTTATGGCCGCGCAGCCTTAGTTCAGAAAGAACTTGGCATCTCCGGCGAGGAGCTGCTCGGTTTTACGGACAAGATTGCCGTGGCGCTACGGGTGTCGGGCAAGTCGGCTGCGGAATCCAGCGGCGCGTTGTTGCAGCTTTCTCAAGCGTTAGGCTCCGGCACTGTACGCGCCGAGGAATTCAATTCCATATTGGAAGGCGCGTTGCCTATTGCGCAGGCAGCCGCAGCCGGATTGAAGGAGGCGGGAGGTTCCGTTGCCAAACTTCGGCAACTGGTGGTCGATGGTGAAATCTCATCGCAGGCATTTTTCCGCGCCTTTGAGGCCGGCGCTCCGATGCTGGAAGAAAAGGTGAAAGGCGCGGAATTTACGGTTGCGCAGGCGGTTGGCAATATGAGCACCGCGATTATCAACGTCGCCCGCGAGTTCAACAATTCGACCGGCGCGAGCGAGCGCTTTGCTGGCGGCATCAACAATGCCGCCGAGGCTATCGCTGATTTCGACGTGTCCAGCTTCATTGCGAAGATCCGCGACGCCAAAAGCGAGTTGCAGAGTTTCTTCGACGAAATCAACAAGTCTTCCATCATGGAGCGCTTCGCGGAGTTTGTTACCGGCACCGAGTTGACCGTTGGCAAGCCAGTCGCGGTCGAGACGCTGGAGGCCGAGAAGAACCTTAAAGACCTTGAGCGCCAGATAAAAATTCTGGAAGACCGTATCAACGCCAATAAGGAAATGGCGATCGATACGTCTGAGGCGCAGGCGCAACTTGACGGTCTGATTGCCAAAGCGAACACGCTGCGTGCCGCAATGACTGGCGGCGGTGTTGTCGACCCAGAGTCGGCGCGAAACGCCGTCAACAGGCAGGTTCCATTCAATCCGCTTGGGCCGCTTCCAACAGTTAAAAAGCAGGTGTCAGTCAACGATTTCGCCCCGCCCTCGGGCGCAAGTAAGGGCGGCCGCGGCGGCGGTCGTGCCCGAGGCTCTCGCGACCGCAAGGACGAATTCCAGCGCGAAATCGAGCAGATCAAGGAGCGCACTGCAGCCATCCAGGCCGAAACGGCGGCAATGGCCGGCATCAATCCGCTGATTGACGACTACGGCTTTGCCATCGAGAAAGCGCGCGCAAAGCAAGACTTGCTAACGGCTGCGCAGAAGGCCGGCGTCGCCGTCACGCCCGAACTTAAAGCCAGGATCGACGAACTTGCGACGGGCTATGCCAACGCCAGCTTTGCGGCAGAGCAGCTTGCGGAAAGCCAGGATAAAGCCCGCCAGACTGCGGAAGAAATGCGCGATCTGGGCAAGGACGTCATGGGCGGCTTTATCCATGATTTGCTGGACGGCAAATCGGCCGCGGATGCATTGGCCGGGGCTTTGGGTAAGATTGGCGACAAGCTACTCGACATGGCGCTGGACGGCCTTTTTGACGGGTTCGGCAAGGGCGGTTCAGGTGGCGGGGGGCTGTTCGGCGGTAAGATCATACCGGGCATCCTACACAAAGGCGGTGTGGCCGGTTCGTCGGGGTATGGGCACGGTCGGTCGTTCTCGCCGAGCGTCTTCGCGGGCGCACCGCGCTACCACAGCGGCGGTATTGCAGGACTGAAGCCCGACGAGGTACCGGCAATATTGCAAAAGGGCGAAGTTGTGTTGCCGAGAGGCGCGCAAAGCCCGTCTGGCGGCACCACCTTCGCGCCGGTCTACCACATCGACGCCCGCGGCGCGGATGCTGCGGCTGTGGCGAGGCTGCAGGCAGGTCTGGATAGAACCAATCGCGAGATGCAGGCGCGCATTGTCGACGGCGTTCGCAAGGCGCAGAAGTCAAATGTGAAGCTTGGGTGATGGCTAGGCTACACCAGACTTCTTTCGCTTTTGACGTTCGAAATACAGGGGACCGGGATCTTCCTGAGATCCGTATAGTGACAGAAGTCGCAAATTAACGTGGTGTTGATCCTGTATCCAATCATCTAAAGCTTCTAACTGCGCTTCAAACAATTTTGATATTTGCGTGCCGGTCAGTGTTGTTGCGGCCGGCACCTCTCCAGACCAAAGCAATATCTGATACATTTCGACCACATCAGACGCTATAGACGGCCCCAATACACCAATTCTGGCAGCGTTCGCTGCAAATATTCGCGGTTCTGATGATGACAAATAACTAGCAACACGCACTGGTTGGGACGGAACCGCATCCCCGATTTGCTGGTAAACTAGTTTCTGAATAGACAAAATAGGACGAGTATTGAAAAGACGCGTGGCCGCTGCGCTTAATTCACCACAAAGCGAGGCAGCAAGTGCCCTTTTCTCATGATTCCAGTCATCCAATTTATGTTGGTGCGCAATTCTCGACTGATCTTCACGAGACTCCCGATCCAGCCTTGCTTGGTTATCTTGTGATTTTACGATGTTCTTAAAGCCTTGACGCGTCTGCCAAGCGACTGCGCTGAAACCGAGAATTGCAGCAATCAACGTGGCACCACTTGGAGAGATGCCGTTTTGCAACGCATTCTCAAGAAGCTGGAAAACGGGGCGAATACTTAGAAAAATGCCAACTGCGAGAGCACTCAAACAGAGCCAAGGCTTTACCCAAGTCGGCATCGATTCCCCCATCAGAGCATCATTTCCCTCTTGCCCCTCGCTGTCCAGCACCCATTGACTCCCCAAGGAATATGTTCCTATTTTGTTCCATGGCACGAGCAAAACGACGCGATTCAATCTACACAATAACGCTTGAGCGCATCGAGCGGCAGGCCGGACTATTGCGTGGCGAGATTAGCGCCGCACAGGCGCAGCTAACGCCGTTTAAGGCGCATTATGATGCGCTCAGCGAGCTGCAGGATGCGTTGGTCGAGGCGCTGAACGCGCTGCACGATCGGCCGCGCGGGTGGAGGGATTTGAGGCGGTAGTTAGTCTTGCTTCAATCCCGAGGGTAAAGATTAAGGGGATATTTGCCGACGCAAGGGCCTAGCTTCTAGACTTCACTCTGACGCTGGCATTCTTAGGAATGCAAATATGGGGGGAGTCGATGAGCGCTATTCTGAGCGGTGTTTGGGCGGCTTATAGTGTTCAGTTCGTATCTTTCGGGCTGACCTTACTGGCCGCGCTTATATTCTGGGTAGTTCAAGGACGTGCCAAAGTGCGCTGGGGCATTCAGCATGGGTTTGCACATAAGGTACCAAATCGGGAACCCCAACAAAATGGCGGTCAGACAAATACGATGGTCTACACTTCGGCAATTCTCTTTACGAACGTCGGTAGGTTGGCGGCCAAAGGGGTTGAGGTAACTCTGAACTTCGAGCCAGACAGCTTATCATTGTGGCCCCAACGGCATTACACAAAGGATTCCAATCCTGACAACCGATTGATCGTCCGGTTCGACAATCTGGCGCCGAAAGAGACACTTACATTAAATTTACTGACCATCGGAACCGCAGTACCAAACGTGCTAAGCGTACGCGCGGAAAATGGGGTGCCAAAAGAAATAGAAATTGCGCCATCAAGAACCTTTAGCAAGCCTACTCAGGTCGCATTTATGATCTGGCTGATGTTGGGTGCTATTGCTGCCTTTTATATACTCATCAGCTTGGTAGCGTGGTTTGCACAACTGGGCGGATGATATGCGTTCTTAATCTTGCCGCTGAGTCGGTGGCTCGGCCCGCCCAAAGCTTGGAGGGAAGAGCAGGCCGAGCCTGTCGCCAAGGTAAGTTTAGCGGCGCCGAATATTACAGGATGCGATGGGTATGCGTGTATTACTCGGAGGGGCTAGACCGTTTAGGCGCATTAATGGATCGTAGTAATGCCGCTTGGTATGCTTCGAAGCTTCTCGGTCACCACTTGGGCTACCGCTCGTCGGGTGCGATCCTTTATATCGCCCCACCGGCCGAATGCGGCGTCACAATTCGAATTGGGACATGAGGCGATGGAATCGTCCGTGAATTTCTCTGGTAAGTCTACGCCAGTGGAGCCACATAAGGGGCACTCATACTGAACCTTTATGGTGCTCACGTTAGGCGCTTCCATTCACATTAACCCAGACCAAGCTGCGCTCAGCAGAGAGTTGGTTCTATTAGACTTTCGTGGGGTTGGCTCGGCCGCGTCTGCTTGGGGGAGTGCGACCGAGCCGTGCCGCGGACGGGTGAGGATTAGCGGCGACTAAATATACGCCTGTGGCGAAGAGTGCGCTAGAGTTATCAGTCAGCATTCATTGCCCTTGTAGCGAGCGGCGTTGGGCCAGAAGACAACTGCAGAATTCGCTATGGTCAAGCCGAATACCCCGGCCCTAATCCAATCATCACGATGCTCAACGCCACGAATAGGCGGAGCAAACGAAGCGCAGATCAGGGCCGGGGAAAAGGCCGGGCTAAGTGTAGCTCCGGCCTGGATGCCTCTTCCTGCCAGTACATCCGTGGTCAGGTGAAGCGTATGATCTCAATGTAGGTTCGAAATTAAATAATGCAAGCCAGGTAGCGGCCCGGTCTTTGGGACTTGGTGAGCGCGGGACAGGCAGTTTGCGAAACTAGGGTAAATTCACGTTACAAGCGGCTCCATCGCGTAGCGATTGTCGTATGTATGAACGAGCGCAAACCGCAGCTGAGGATCGCTGTCCCACTCCGATATTTGCGAGGCGCCAACGTCGACAAGAATTGTATTGTAGGGGTACTGGCCGGCCACTACCGGGCAACCCAAATCTTTATACCCTATAGTCCTCATGCCGCCATCCTCTCAATCTTCAGACGCATTTCGCGGAGTCTGGCAGTTTTTTCGTCACGTCGCCTGCGTTCTTCAGCAATGTGTTCACGAGCAATTCTATCTGCACGTTCATGTCTATTTTCTGGTTTTTCTAACCGCGCTTTCATCATGATTTCTATTCTCCATTCTACATTATGGAGATAGGTGTTTCTATTTTAAAATCAATGATTTCGCGGCTCAGTGTCGCAGATGGCGGTGTAGGGTTACAAAAAAGCTCAATCTTTTCTGTGTCGCACGCCACTGTGATCCATAAGTTCGATACCGGCTTCTTCCAAAGCTCTCACGATTTTGTCCTGAATGGCAGGCGTACCGGCTAGCTCTCCGTCGATGGCTTCGAGGCGCTTAAGAGTGGTGGGCGCCACACCGGCGCTTAATGCCAGAGTTTCCTGCGACCACCGCAGCAGCGCTCTGGCGGCCTTGATTTGGCGCGTTGTAGGCCGTCTTGAAGTCATCGTTTCAACCGCACGCCCGGCCCGTCGCCGTTGCTGGCAATGAAGATGACGCCGGCTTCGGATAGGGCACTTTCAATGGCGCGCAGCGTGGATGCCTTCGGGTCAGCGTTGCCCTTCTCGATGTTGTTCAACCCAGTCGTGGATATGCCAGATGCCTTCGCAAGGGCAGCTTGGGTCATGCCAAGCATTGCTCGGGCACCCTTGATTTGTTCTGGCGTTATCATGGGGCAAAAATAGCCTGAAATTGATTTTTTATCAACTGTGCTTGACATTCGTCGAAATTGAATTTATAACAACTCTACTTGATAATTATTCAAGAGGAGCAACACTAATGACCGCAATGGACCTTCGCACCGCCGCCCATGGCGTGCCGCGACATAAAATCGAGAGGGCGATCCAGAACCTTATTGACCTGCTCGACGCCACCGAACCGGATCCCGACGAGGAGCCAAGCTTGGGTTGGTGCAGCCCCGTCGAATACCGCGGTTTTACGGCAGGCGGTTCCGACGATCGCGAGGAATGCTGCGACTTCGAGCCAGACGTCGACACCGAGGAAAACACTGCGCCCCAGATGGATGACCGTGGATTGTATTTCGGGGAGATCAGATAATGAACGCGCACGTCAAACTTGAAGCGCCGGCCAAGCCGATCGACATCGAAAACGCCACCGCAGAACTTTGTTCGCTAGTCCTCGCCGCAAGTTACCTGCAGGGCGAATCCGACATGAGGGACGTTTGCGGATTCTTGCTGAACATCGCCAACGTGCGCGCCAGGGAGATCGTCGAAACGTGGCCATGACCAACATCGAACTCCACGCTCGCCGCAGACAGAACCGCCGGCAGATGCAGACCGCGACAGGCGAGATGCTTGAGCTTTGCCAGCGGCTCGAAGACGTGCTGGCGGCTTTGATTTTCAAGCTGACGCACCGCGCCTAAACTATTGCCCCTGTATCGGCCGGAGCTTCTACCTCCGAAACCGTAACTGGATCTGATGCCGGTTCGATCCCGGCCAGGGGCTCCATTGACAAGATGAAAAGAGTCGATCCATATGAAGGCCTCGCAGCCTTTCGAGGCCAGCTCAAATCCCTTCAATGGGATCTTCGCCGCTCGTAACCCTATGCGGCCTTTTCATCGACCTAAACGCGCCTAACTGGCGCACCCGACCGCTTGTCTTTCGGCAGGCATATTGAAACGTTCGGCTGCGTGCCGGCGAAGAGGAGTGATGTTTATGGACCAATATACTCTTGCGGAAGTTTTTCTAGGCCAGGCTGAGTGGAGGGAGCAGAAGGCTCGCGAATTTCCCGATGATACCCGCAATGCCGAAGCTGCGAAACACAATCGAAAGATGGCAGAGTCCGCCAAGACCGTTGATCAGTCGCTAATTACGGCGGCAGAAGAGCTTTGTGAAGATGCGCCGGACACTGAAGTATGGAACGAAATGTTACGTCAGGAAGGTTTCCATACCGAACACGAGGACGCTGAAAGCTTCCTTCGTGACTTCATAAGTCGGCGGTCTTCGGGCAGGTAAAGCCACCCAATCAACAACCACGAAGGCAGCCCCGTCGTCAGCAATGGCGGCGGGGCACTTGCAAAGGCCGCCGACGCTAGACATTCTGTGATCGCCCTTGACTTGGCAATCCGAGTCGACTGCTAAATGGGTCTTCACCAACAACTGAACTTGCCACCTGCCCTTTTGGCGGGGGCTTTCGTGCGCCCGAAAAGGGGGAGACAGCATGTATCCGAATCCGCCGATTTCTGACCCGGAATGGATCCACACCGCCAGACACGAGGCTGGCCATGCCCTTGCCAAGCTGCTTGCGAGCAGGGCCTTCTATCAGAATGACTATGCGTTCGATTCCATACGTATCCGCCCCAGCGCCCGAGGTCCGCACAAGGACCGGCGAGGCCGGCGCTGCGATTGCTTAGGCTGCGTTCAGGGCGCTGGATTCTACAATGCAACCGGCTTCCCGGAAGGGAATTTAATAACCGAGGAATACCGCCACGCTGCCATGTTACGGGCAGAATGGCAGATCGTTATAGACTTGGCTGGCCCTTTCGCAGCCGCCGCGTCTCTCGGCGTCACGTCGAAAAGAAGTATGCCAGCCACTGCACTCTTTAGCGGCGGATGCGACTCTGACTATGAGTGCGCTGACCGAGTGTTCAAAGAACTGAATACTATGGCGGGCCGCCGCACCAGCTGGAAAAACCTGGAATACCGCACACGAGACATTGTGCTTGAATACTGGCAAGCCATTCAAGCTCTCGCTGACGCGCTCATGGTCAAACATAGGGTTGGGTGTGAGAGTGCTGTGGCAATAATGCTGCCGTACTTGGGACAATCACGGATGGCCGCCTGATGCGCGCCGACAACGATAACAGCGCCCTTTACCTGTCAGAAGCGTGCATCGCACACCGGGTGCTTGGCAGTGGCGCAAAAGGCCGCTGGGAGGCCATTGCGGCCGTCTGGGAGCGCGAGGGCTTGCCACGCATCGACCCTATGACTGGCTGCAGGTATTGGCCTGCCGTCCGGTCATTTCTGGACAGGCGGCACGGTCTGAGCCAATCTGTCCTGCCTAGCACGGCCGATGGAGCAGAAAATTGGACCTAGCGTTTCCGGGCCTGAAGCGAAAAAAGAACAAGGACGGCACGGTCCGCGAATATTGGGAAGCGCGGGCCGACTTGGCCAAGCGCGGCTTTCGGCCGTCCAGCATCCGCCTGCACTACCCCGACACGCCAGATGGCCGGCAGGCACTGTCTGCCAAATGCCACATCATGCAGGCGGAAATGCTTGCATGGGCGGCGCGTGACGGAAACGTTGCGCCTGGATATGACGGCACGCTGACGAGCCTTTCGCGCGTGTTCCAGACCAATGAGGATTCGCCCTATAGGACGATGAAATGGAACAGCCGCGAGAACGTCACCAAGTGCCTTGTCATCATCGAGCGCACCGTTGGCTCCCGCCAGATCGGTAAGCTGTTAGGCCCTGACTTTAAGCGCTGGCACCGGCAGTGGGGCGAGCCGAAGGCTCCAGACGAGCCGGACTCCCCTCCCCGTCCGTGGCGCGCAAAGCATTGTATGGACTCGGTGCGGCAGCTAATCGGGTACGGTGTGACACTCGGCTATGACGATTGTTTCCGCGCCGACACTATCCTGTCGAAGATCCGATTCAAGACACCACCGGCCCGCAAATCCATCATGACGGCCGCGCACGTCGATGCCATCCGCACGACCGCTCATGCGGGAGGCTGGCCGTCGATCGCTCTGGCTACGGTGCTCCAATTCGAGCTTGCCATGCGCCAGAAGGATGTCATCGGCGAATGGGAACCGGCACGCGATACGAAGGGCGGCATCGTCCATAAGGACACGCGATGGACCAATGGCATGGTTTGGTCCGACATCGGCCCGGACATGGTGCTGCGGAAGGTCCACACAAAGACAGGCTTCGAAGTAGAGCACGATCTGAAACTGCATCCGATGGTCTTGGAAGAGATCGCTCGCGTGCCGCAGGAGAAACGGGTCGGCCCAATGATACTAGCGGAGTCGACAGGCGAGCCGTACAAGCATCGGAAGTTCACCGAACGCTGGCGGAAGATCGCCAACAAGGCCGGCGTGCCCAACACCGTCTGGAACATGGACGCGCGTGCCGGAGCCATCACAGAGGCCTACGACCTTGGCGCTGCAGAGACCGACGTCATGAAATCTGCCGGCCATAAGAACCGGCAGACTAGCGCTCGATACAACCGCGGCACGCTGGAGCAGACCAATCGCGTTGCAGAATTGCGCATGGCGAAACGGACGAAGAACAGACCATAGGGGACGCCTAAGGGACGTTTGGGGGACGCTTCCTCCAACTATTTGAAATCGCAATAGAAACAGGAGGCAGGAAACACATCCGCATCCTGTTCCTCGACAAGAAGAACGCCATCATCGCCGACGAGGTCCAGCAGACCGGAACGGTCGATCATACGCCGGTTTATCCGCGCGAAGTGATCCGGCGGGCGCTGGAACTGTCTGCAACGGCGATCATACTGGTTCACAACCATCCTTCTGGCGACCCGACGCCCTCGCGGGCCGACATCGACATGACCAAGGAAATCATCGAGAGCGGCAAGAGGCTGGGCATTGCCGTTCACGACCACATCATCATCGGCAAGAAGGGCCACGCATCGATGAAAGGGCTGTTGCTGATCTGAAGCGTTTCGCCAAAGGGTTGCCGATAGTTGAAAATCAACGTGTTCGTTGACGGCAGAAACGACCCTCAAAATCCGCTAAGTTTTCCAGCCATATCCGCATTCCGAAGGTCCATTCTGCTTGAGATGCTGCAGCCGCTCCCACGCTTCGAAGAAGCTCGGCCTGGCATCGTCTTCGACGTCCCAAACGACCAGTTGTGGCCCCTCGACGGGTTCAAACCATTCAGACGTTCGCTTCAGGTAAACGCCATGAAGCGATTTGAACGTATAGTCCTGGAGGTCGGCCACACTGCGCCAAAGAGAAACAGTCGCCGAAATGCGATTGTCGAAACCGGCCGTCTTGAGCTGCGCGGCGATCGTCTCGTCGGGAATCCTCCATAGAAAACCGGGATGGGTCTCTGCGAGCCGATAGACCTCTTGAAGGCTATCCAGAAACTCTTTCAATCGCGGATCGTCGGCAGGGTACTTCATCCTGCCCCAGTTCATTTGCGCAATTGCCATTGAACCGCTCCACCACAGCTGAAAAGTTCAATCATATCAAGGCGATGTAAACCGGTTATGGCGAAATGGTGAATGCGCCGGAATGTATTGTGAAACCTTGTTAAAGGTGAGCGAAACACAAGCCGCTCAGCTCAGGACGCGGTTAGAAGTGCGCTGACACAATCACCTTCAACCGAAGGCACGGAACCTATGCTGGAAGACCTCAGTTCGTCTTTGCGGCATCCGGGGCCGGCACGTCAGACTTCTGTTTGCAGCCTTTCAGCCACACGTCGTAGACGGCGTGTTCGACGGCGTTGAGGCCGGGGCTTTCGGCGAACATCCAGCCGGTGAAGATGCGCCGGATCTTGCGGTCGAGCGTGATCTCGTCCACCTCGACGAAGGAATCCGTCTTCGGCGCTTCGGCTTCCGGGCGCGAATAGCAGACACGCGGCGTCACCTGCAGCGCGCCGAACTGCACCGTCTCATTGATGTAGACGTCGAAACTGATGATGCGGCCGGTGATCTTGTCCAGCCCGGCAAACTCGGCCACAGGGTTCTTCACCCGCTCGACGGCGGCCTTCTCCTGTGGAGCAGCAGGGGCCTCCTGCGCAATTGCGGTGCCTGCCGTCATGGCAAGAACCGCAGCGGCGGCTGCGGCTGCGCCAGTCGAATATCGGCCGAAAATCCTCATGCAGAAATACCGAAGGTTGCGCCCGCGATGATTCGTCATCGCCAAAGCTAGTCGCCGTTGAAAGTCAGGCAACCAGCTAAATGCCAAATGTGGCAAGAAATGCCGTGATGACCGGCCGTTTGTCAGGAACCGGGCGTCCAGGCGTCATAATCGCCCGTCACCTGTGGACGATGCTGGACGCCGAGGATGGAACCCTTGGGGCGATAGGCCGCTGCACTGCCGGTGAGATTCGGCTGATGCGGCTTTTGCCATTCGCGCGGCTTGTAGCTCTCCGCGGTCGGCGCAACATCAACGCGATGATGCATCCAGCCGTGCCAGCCCGGCGGAATGGACGACGCCTCGGAGTAATTCTTGTAGATCACCCAGCGGCGGGTAAAGCCCTCAGACGTCTTGCCGCCTTCGTAATAGACGTTGCCGAACTCGTCCTCGCCCACCCGCTGGCCATGCCGCCAGGTGTGGAAGCGCGTGTTGAGGGTCTGGCTGTTCCACCAGGTGAAAAGCTGCAGAAGGAACGTCTTCATTCAAGTCCTCGCGGGGCGACTGCCTGCTGTGCTGCTTATGGCTGCAGGACCCGCCATTGGCAAGCATTTTGCGTATGCGCATATCATCGCAAGCGGCTTGCAATGCGCATTCGATGTTTCTAATGCTCCGCCAGCATTCAGGCTGCCCACCGACAGGGAGGCATAGTTGGCATCTGCCATGTCCGCCGACGCACGAGCATCGACCGACGCCATCAGGCGGCGCAAGGGTGGCGATCCGATCGTATGCCTCACCGCCTACACTTATCCCATCGCCAGCCTACTCGACCCGCATGTTGACCTTCTGCTTGTCGGCGACAGCGTCGCCATGGTGCTGCACGGCCACCAGACCACGCTCGGCGCGACGATGGACATGATGATCCTGCACGGCCAGGCGGTGATGCGCGGCGCGCGCAATGCCTGCGTCGTCGTCGATATGCCTGCGGGCAGCTACGAGGCCTCGCCCGCCCTGGCGCTCGCGTCGGCGCGGCGCATATTCGAGGAAACCGGCTGCCACGCCATCAAGCTGGAAGGCGGCACCGACGTTGCCGGCCAGATCGAAGCCATCGTTGCCGACGGCATCCCGGTCATGGCCCATATCGGCCTGCAGCCGCAGTCCGTGGTCAAGGACGGCGGCTACAAGATCAAGGGCGGCACCGAGGAAAGCATCAAGCGCCTGCTTGCGGACGCCGATGCGGTCGAAAAGGCCGGAGCGTTTTCCGTCGTCATCGAGGGAACGATGGAGCCGGTCGCAGCCGAAATCACGCGGCGGCTTACCATCCCCACCATCGGCATCGGCGCAAGCGCGCTGTGCGACGGGCAAGTGCTGGTGATCGACGACGCCATCGGGCTCACCGTCGACCGCGTGCCGAAATTCGTCAAGGAATATGCCGAGTTGCGCACCGAGGTCTCGCGGGCCGCGATGAGCTACGCCGCCGAGGTCAAGGCGCGGACATTCCCAAGCGCCGAACACGTCTTCAAGCCGAAGGACAAATCCTGACGATGCCGCAGCCCGCTATCGCCGAGACCGTCACCGATCTTCGCGCCACGGTGCGGGCCTGGAAACGCGAGGGGCTGAGCGTCGGCATGGTGCCGACGATGGGTGCGCTGCATGAGGGCCATGTGTCGCTGATGAAGCTGGCGCTCGAGAAGGCCGACCGCTGCATCGTTTCCATCTTCGTCAACCCGGCCCAGTTCGCACCGACCGAAGACCTCGACAAATATCCGCGCCAGCTTGCCAAGGACCTCGCCTGCCTTGCCGATGCCGGCGTGCATCTGGCCTTCACGCCATCCGCTGCCGAGATGTACCCGGCAGGCTTTGCCAGCAAGGTTTCCGTCGGCGGCCCTTCCGCCGGTCTGGAAACCGATTTCCGCCCGCATTTCTTCGACGGCGTCGCCACCGTCGTCACCAAGCTGTTCCTGCAAACCGCGCCGGATCTGGCCGTTTTCGGCGAAAAGGACTACCAGCAGCTTTGCGTTGTGCGCCAATTGTGCCGCGACCTCGACATCCCCGTCGAAATCATCGGCGCGCCCACGGTACGCGACGCGCATGGCCTCGCCATGTCGTCGCGCAACGCCTATCTCGATGAAGCCGGCCTCGCCGTCGCGCGGCAACTGAACAAGATCCTGCGTGGAACAGCGGCAGCCATCGCGAAGAATGGCGACGCCGACGGCGAAACGGTGCGGGCGCGGCGCGCGATACAACAGGCCGGCTTCGAGGGTGTCGATTACGTCGCGGCGCGTGATGCGCTCACCCTTGGTGAATGGCAGCCGGGGCGTGAAGGCCGTCTTCTCGCTGCCGGATGGCTCGGCAAGACGCGCCTCATCGACAATGTCGAGATACCGGCCTGAGGCTTAGCCAAGCGGCTTTTCCAGCGTGACGATGGTTGCCCCTGCCACTCTCGTCGCCGGCCGCCGCTGCACTTCCACGAAGCCGCCGGACCGGTAGAAATCCAGCGCCTTGCCGTTCTTTTCCTCGACTTCCAGCCGCATCAGCCGGCAATCCCAGAAAGACTCCTCCAGTTCGGCAAGCAGCATGCGACCGACGCCCTTGCCCTGCATGGAAGGGCGAACGTCAAGCTCCTCCACCTCGACCAAGCCGCTGTCGCTGTCCTTGATCGCCGCATAGGCCATGCCGGCCAGTTCGGAGCCCGTATCGGCAACGATGAACTCCGAGCGCGGCCGCCGCATCAACTGCTTCAGCCAGACGACAGAGTGCCAGCGCTCGGAAATCTCGTTGACGCCCTCTGCCCCGTAAAGCGGATCGTAGGTGGCGTGCCAGGTCTCGACCAGAAGCGCCCTCACCGCTTCGAGGTCACGCTCGCTTGCCGTGCGGATAAACATCACTCGATGCCGAGCTTGGCCTTCACCAGGTCGTTGACCGCCTGCGGGTTCGCCTTGCCGCCGGTCGCCTTCATAACCTGGCCGACAAACCAGCCGGCCATGGTCGGCTTGGCCTTGGCCTGCTCGACCTTGTCCGGATTGGCGGCGATCACCTCGTCCACCGCCTTTTCGATGGCGCCGGTGTCGGTCACCTGCTTCATGCCGCGGCTTTCCACCAGTTCGCGCGGGTCGCCGCCCTCGTTCCAGACGATCTCGAACAGGTCCTTGGCGATCTTGCCGGAAATGGTGCCTTCCTTGATGAGGTCCAGTATGCCGCCAAGCTGGTCGGGCGAAACCGGAGTCTCCTCAATGTCTTTGCCGTTTTTGTTCAACGCGCCCAGCAAGTCGTTGATGACCCAGTTGGCGGCCGATTTGCCGTCGCGGCCGACCGCCACCTTCTCGAAATAGTCGGCAATCGCCTTTTCCGACACGAGGATCGAGGCATCGTAGGCCGACAGGCCGAGCTTCTCCACCAGCCGCGTTTTCTTGTCGTCTGGCAGTTCCGGCAGGTACTTGGCGAGGTCGTCGACATAGGCCTGGTCGAACTCGAGCGGCAGAAGGTCTGGATCGGGGAAGTAGCGGTAGTCGTGCGCCTCTTCCTTGGAGCGCATCGAGCGCGTCTCGCCCTTCACGGCGTCGAACAACCGCGTTTCCTGATCGATCGTGCCGCCGTCTTCCAGAATGGCGATCTGGCGGCGTGCCTCGTAGTCGATGGCCTGGCCGATGAAGCGGATCGAGTTGACGTTCTTGATCTCGCAGCGCGTGCCGAATTCACCGCCCGGCTTGCGCACCGACACGTTGACATCGGCGCGCATCGAGCCTTCG
Organism: Mesorhizobium sp. FG116; assembly: GCF_057809835.1. Classification (NCBI taxonomy): domain Bacteria; kingdom Pseudomonadati; phylum Pseudomonadota; class Alphaproteobacteria; order Hyphomicrobiales; family Phyllobacteriaceae; genus Mesorhizobium; species Mesorhizobium sp. FG116. Next base: position 21,307 of record NZ_JBMDKS010000017.1, on the reverse strand, counting down.
TCCATATTGCCGTCGCAAGTGCCGAGATAGCGCACGATGGTGCGCAGCTTGGTGACATAGGCCTTGGCCTCGTCGGCGGAACGCATGTCGGGCTTCGACACGATTTCCATCAGCGCCACGCCGGAACGGTTCAGATCGACATAGGACATGGTCGGATGCTGGTCGTGCATCGACTTGCCGGCGTCCTGTTCCAGATGCAGGCGCTCGACGCCCACTTCGATGTCCTCGAACTCGCCCTTCTTGTCCGGGCCGACCGAGATGGTGACGGTGCCTTCGCCGACGATCGGCTGCTTGAACTGCGAAATCTGGTAGCCCTGCGGCAAGTCCGGATAAAAGTAGTTCTTACGGTCGAAAACCGATTTGTGGTTGATCTGCGCCTTCAGGCCGAGGCCAGTGCGGATTGCCTGGCGCACGCATTCCTCGTTGATCACCGGCAGCATGCCCGGCATCGCCGCATCCACCAGCGACACGTTTGCATTGGGAGCTGCGCCGAAAGATGTCGAAGCGCCGGAGAACAGCTTCGCCTCGGACGTCACTTGCGCGTGCACTTCCAGGCCGATGATGACTTCCCAATCTCCGGTCGCACCGGGGATCAGGCGCTTGGCGTCAGGCGTGCGGGTATCGATGATGGTCATGAGGGCCTATAGACGATATGGAATTCACATAAGAATGTGAGCTTCACGCAGGATGTGATTTTCAGTCTTGGCTAGTGCAAAGCACATGCCGAGACAAGCGCAAACTGCCATGACAGGCTTGCCTGGCCTTACTGAACGAGTGCGGAGACCGACCTTGGACAGACCCCTGCCCGCCGATCCCATGCTGCAGATCACAGGCGCATCGCGCCGCTTCAGCGTTGAATTCGCGCTCGGGCCGCTCGACCTTGCCATCGCGCCCGAGGAAATCATCTGCCTCGTCGGCCATTCGGGCTGCGGCAAATCCTCGTTGCTGAGGCTTATCGCCGGGCTGGACAGGGCCGAACGCGGTTCGATCCGACTGAACGGCGTCGAACTTGCCGGGCCAAACACCTTCGTCGAGCCGGAGGAGCGCCAGATCGGCTTCGTCTTCCAGGACTATGCCCTGTTCCCGCATTTGAGCGTCGAGGAAAACATCCTGTTCGGCCTGCGCCGCCTGCACCGGCCCGAAGCGCACAGCCGTGTCGCCGACCTCCTCGCCCTCACCGGTCTTGCGGCGCTTGGCAAACGCTATCCGCACATGCTTTCGGGCGGCGAACAGCAGCGCGTCGCGCTCGCCCGCGCGCTGGCGCCCAAGCCCTCCGTGCTGCTGATGGACGAACCGTTCTCCAATCTCGACCGCGACCTGCGCGACCGCATCCGGCAGGACACGATCGACCTTTTGCGCAAGACCGGCACCACCGCCATCATCGTCACCCACGATCCCGAAGAAGCGCTTTCATGCGGCGACCGCGTCGTTCTTATGAAAAGCGGGTTGATCGTGCAGGCGGGCACCGGGCGCGAACTGCACGACCATCCGGTGGACCGTTATGCGGCCGAATTCTTCTGTTCCTTCAACAAGGTGCCAGCCACCTATCGCAACGGACATCTTGAAACAGCGCTTGGCCGCTTCCCCTGCCGGCTCGACCTTGCCGATGGCAGCCGCGCCGTCGCCTTCATCCGACCGCAAGCCATCGCGCCCTCGCAAGACAAGACGGCAATAGCCGGCAGGATCCTGCGCCGCAGCTTTCGCGGCGAGATCGAACAGATCGAACTGGAGATCGCCGGAAGCGACAGCGCGCTCATCATGCGCACCACGCAGCCGGCCTTTGCGGACGGCGATCACCTCGGCATCGCAATAGATTCCAGCCGGGTTCTGGCGTTCGCTGCCTGAACGCTCGTTTGGCGATATAAACTTTTTGTGATCGACAGCCGGCCATCCATTAAAAAACTTGACCTTAACACTCATAAATGTTGCTGCATCGTGGCACTCAAACAGGAGAAAGATGATGCGCAACGCCATGCTAACCAAGACGTTGTTCACCGCAGTTTCGTTTGTGTCGGTTGCCTCCATGGCATCGGCTGCCGAAGTCAGCATTTACACCACGCGTGAACCGGGCCTGATCCAGCCGCTGCTGGATTCCTTCAAGGCTTCCACCGGCATCACCGTGAATACCGTATTCCTCAAGGACGGCCTCGCCGAGCGCGTCGCTTCGGAAGGCGAAAGCTCGCCAGCCGATATCCTCATGACTGTCGATGCCGGCAATCTCGTCGATCTGGTCGAGAAAGGCGTCACGCAGCCGATCGAATCCGATGCACTGAAGAGCGCCGTGCCTGAACAGCTTCGCGATGCCAATGGGCATTGGGTCGGGCTTTCCATGCGTGCCCGCGTTCTCTATGCCGCGAAGGACGTCGATCTGGCCGCTTTCAACTATGAGGACCTTTCCGATCCGAAGTGGAAAGGCAAGATCTGCATCCGCTCTGGCCAGCATCCCTACAACACCGCGCTTTTCGCCGACCACCTCGCCCACTACGGCGCGGAAGAAACCGAAAAGTGGCTTTCCGGCGTCAAGGACAACCTCGCCCGCAAGGCCGCCGGCGGCGACCGTGAAGGCGCCAAGGACATCCTCGGCGGCGTCTGCGACATCGCGATTGCCAACTCCTACTATGTCGGCCTGATGCGCTCGGGCAAAGGCGGCGACGAGCAGAAGCAGTGGGGCGACGCCATCAAGGTCGTGCTGCCCACCTTCAAGGACGACGGCACCCACGTGAACATTTCGGGCGCGGCCCTTGCCAAGAACGCCCCGAACAAGGCCGAAGCCGTGCAGCTGCTCGAATATCTCGTTTCGGAAGATGCGCAGAAGATCTACGCGGAAGCCAATTACGAATATCCGGTCCGCGCCGGCGTTGCAGCCGATCCGATCATTGCCGAATTCGGCGAACTGAAGATCGATTCCAAGCCGCTTGCAGAGATCGTCAGCCACCGCAAGGCGGCCAGCGAACTGGTCGACAAGGTCGGCTTCGACAACTGATCCAACTGAAGAAGGGAGTGCCGCAGGGCGCTCCCTTTTTGCGATGACCTTGGCGCTTTCAACCCATACGGCAGGCAGGAAGCGGGCGGCGGCAAGCCACTGGCTGAAGCTTGCGGCCCTGACTGCTGCGCTGGTCTGCTTGCCCTTCCTCGCCCTGCTTTTTGAAGCCGTTCAAGGCTCAGAGGGGCTGTGGTCGCACCTTGCGGCAAGCGTGCTGCCAAAAGCCTTTCTCGATACCGTTATCCTGCTTGCCGGCGTCGGCATCCTCGTCGCCAGCATGGGTACGGGCGCGGCGTGGCTGGTGACCGCCTACGAATTTCCCGGACGGCGCACGATGGAATGGGCGCTGCTTTTGCCGCTTGCGGTGCCGACCTACATCGTCGCCTATGCCTATCTCGATATATTGCACCCGATTGGCCCGGTGCAGGGCGCGGTGCGCTGGCTGCTCGGCTATTCCAGCCCGCGCGAATTCCGCTTGCCGGACATCCGCTCCATGACCGGTTGCATCGTGCTGCTCGGTTTCGTGCTTTACCCGTACGTCTATATCGCCACCCGAGCGATGTTCCTGACCCAACCGGCCAGCCTCATCGAAGTGTCGCGCACGCTCGGCGTCTCGCGAAACGGCGTGTTCCGCCGCGTCGCCCTGCCGCTCGCCCGCCCCGCAATCGTCGTCGGCGTCAGCCTGGCGCTGATGGAAACGCTGAACGACATCGGTGCATCGGAATTCCTTGGCGTCCGCACCCTTACGGTTTCCATCTACACCACATGGGTCACTCGCTCGGACCTGCCCGGCGCGTCGCAACTGGCGCTGGCGCTGATGTTCGTCGTGGTCGCAATCGTCGCAGCGGAACAATATGCGCGCCGCAAGCAGCGTTTCGCACCCAACGCCCAGCGCAGTGGCGGCAGCATCGAACGGCAAAATGTTTCGCTACCGAAGGGGCTTCTGCTTCTCGCCCTTTGCCTGCTTCCCGTATTCGTCGGCTTCATCGCGCCCGCCGCGCATCTAGCGGTCGAAGCCTATGCGCGCCTTGACTACGCCGGCCTGCCGGCGCGCTTCCTCGCCAACATGTCCAACACGATATCTTTCTCGGCGGCGGCCACCATCATCACCCTCGTGCTAGGATCGGCAGCGGCCTATGCGGCAAGGCTCCATCCCGGAGCGCGGTCGGCATGGTTCTATCGCCTTGCCACCATAGGCTACGCCGCGCCCGGAACAGTCGTGGCGCTCGGCCTTTTGATCGCGCTGGGTGCGTTCGACCGCACTGCCGACAAGATTGCTTCATCGTGGCTCGGCTTTTCGACCGGCCTTTTGTTCCTTGGCTCAGGCGCTGCCCTGCTCTACGCCTATTCGACCCGGTTCCTCGCCATATCGGCAGGCGCAATGGCCGCCGGCCTCAGCCGCATCCCGCAATCGCTCGATGACGTCTCGCGCATGCTTGGCGAAACGTCTTCGGGAACGCTGAGACGCGTGCACCTGCCGCTCTCGAAGACAGCACTTGCCGCATCCGGCCTGCTCGTCTTCGTCGATTGTATCAAGGAACTGCCGGCGACCCTGCTTCTGCGTCCGCTCAACGTGGAGACGCTCGCCACCCATCTCTATGGCGAGGCCGCGCGCGGCACCTATGAGGAAGCCTCGATCTCGGCGCTGATGATCGTCCTGATCGCGCTGTTGCCGGTTATCTGGCTGGCAAGGGTCGGGCGCGCCGAAAACCGCTGAACGGTACCCGGCGCCATCCCTTAGCCGAAACCTAGGCCGTGGCGATATAGGCCCTGATTTCCTCCGCCTCGCGCTCGACGTCTTCAATGCGGCGCTTGACCACGTCGCCAATCGAGATGATGCCGTAAAGCAGGCCATCCTTTTCCACCGGCAGGTGGCGGAAACGGCCTGCCGTCATGATCTCCATCAGCTCGTTGACCGTATGGTTCTCGTTGCAGATCTTGACCTTCGGCGTCATCGCCGTTCGAACCGCAAGGTCGAATGCGGCCGCACCTTCCTTGGCGAACACGCGCACGATATCGCGCTCCGAGAGGATACCGACGATCTTGTTGTCGCCATTGGTGATGACGAGCGCGCCGACCCGATGTTCGGCCAGAAGGCGAATGGCTTCCGAAAGCTTCTCATTGGGGCCGAGCGTAAAAACGTCGTGGCCTTTTCTGTCGAGAATTGCCTTTACAGTCATCGCGTCCTCCTCTGCGTTAGGCCGGCTGAGCCGCAGCCGACGTCACGATTGCAGGAGCATGGTGCGCTGTGCGTGTTCGCATTTCAAGTGTCGGGCGAACGGGCCGGAACAAAGGCCGGAGCAATCTTCAACTATCGCCGCGCACATATGCGCAAAACCGTCTCAGGCGAGCTACCGGGGCCGTTTTTCGAACAGCCTGAGCCCGAAGAAGCCGGCCGCAAAGCCGCCGATATGCGCCTCCCAGGCGATCTGGCTTTCATCGCCCGGCGCCAGTCCGATCAGCCCTGTCGCCAGATTGACCACCATCCACACGGCAAGGAAGGTCATCGTGCCGCGTGATCGCAACACATCGCGCATCGGCAGCGGCGCGCCGGCAAACGCCGCCTTGCCCGACGAGCGGTCGATGCGAAAGGCAAAGCGGGCCGCCGCTCCCATCATGCCGGAGATCGAGCCGGAAGCGCCCACCAGCGGCGACTGGCCGTCTGGATGGATAACGTAGAACAGCCCCGCCGCCGCGAGGCCCGTCACCGCGAAGAAGATAATGAAGCGCGTAGCGCCGATGCGGTTTTCCAGCGGCGAGCCGAAGGCGGCCAGCCAGACCATATTGATGATCAGGTGCGCGAACCCACCATGCAGAAGCGCGTAGGTAAACGGGCTGGTGAAGGCCCAGACATCGATCTGGTACTGGCCCGAATAGCGGATCGGAATGAAGGCCGCATAGGTCAGCAACATCTGTTGGCCGTACGCGTCCAGCAGGTAATTCTGGATCAGGAAGATGCCGGTGCACAGCGCCATCACACCCACCACCGTGGCAGGCATGTTGAACACCGGCTCGCGCGGCGGCGCGGCACGAGGCCTCGCCTCGCCGCTATCTTCCGCGCCTTCCGGCTCATTCATTCGGGTCGGGTCCATAACCGGCCATGTAATGCACTGCCCGCCGTTACACAAACCGAATCGCGAAGCCGAATCAAAGGACCGCGAATCAAAGAAAAGCCGTCCAAGGTTGCCCTTGAACGGCTTGTCGAGCCCCCACAGCTCCCCTGAACTTTTGACTGAAAGCCTGTCGCCGTTTTCGCGGCCAGCCGACTTTCTGGAGTGATTTCAATGTTTCACATTCGAACTTGGCCGGCAATGTAAACCGTTTTTTAACCTTAACGGCCCCGAGGCGTGAACAAGCCAGATCCGGACTGGCACGCATCGTGCTGCGCGCAGCATGTAGTCCATCGGGAAGGCGACCTTCTGTTCACCGATGGGACATCAGGCGACAGATTGCGCGGAGCGGAACGAAAATGAACCTGAACGGATCGATCGGACTGTTCCAGTATTGGAACCGGCTGCGCGATGGACGTCCCGCTCCGCGACGCACCGAAGTGGAGCCGGCCGACATCAAGACGCTTTTGGCCGATACTTTCATCCTCGAAAAAGACACGCGCGGCGAAGCCGTGTTCCGTCTCGCCGGCACAAGGCTGTGCGCAACCTATGGCCGCGAGCTCAAAGGCTTCTCGTTCCCCTCGCTCTGGCGCAGCAAGGACCAGCGCCTGGTCTCGCGCCTGGTCGATGGCGTCTTCCGCCAGCAGTCGGTGGTGCTGGTCACCTATTCCGGCCTCAGCCGCAACCGGCGCTCGGTCGAATTCGAACTGCTGGCGCTGCCGCTCGACGGCGGCGCGGAAAACCTGCGTTGCCTCGGCGTCATCACGGCTGCCGAAAAGCCGTTCTGGCTGGGTGTCGACCCGATAATCGACGCACAAATCGATTCCGTGCGCATTATCGACCCGGACAAGGAAAACCTCTTCCTCGGTAACCGGCCCGCCATCAGCGTACCCGAACTTGCGCCCACCGAGCTGGATTCGGCTGAGACGCTGACCGAATACGGGCGCGCGCGCCGCATCCGCCATCTCGTCGTGCTGGATGGCGGGCGCGAGGAATAGGTCAAATCGTTAAAAAATCCGCCCCGCGCTTTTCCGTTTGTTAACCTTCACTACCTAGAGTTCCCGGTGAAATCCGCGCGTCAAACGCGCAACGGCCAACGGGGTGTAGGCAGTGATGAGATCAGCGGCGGTCGACTACGCACCGTCCAGGGTTGAAAGGCGTAACTTTCAACGCGTCCGCGTGAAGATTTACGGGCGTTTCATGCTGGAAGATCGCTCAGAGCATCCGTGCCAGGTTGTCGAGATGTCGCCCGGCAACGTGGCGCTGCGCGCCGAACGCATCGGCGAACCCGGTGAAAAGATCATCGCCTATATCGATCATATCGGCCGCGTCGAAGGCGTCGTCACGCGCACCTTGCAGGACGGCTTCGCCATGACGGTGATCGCCTCGGAGCGCAAGCGCGACAAGCTCGCCGCCCAGCTCACCTGGCTTGCCAACAAGCACGAACTCGACCTGCCGGAAGATCGCCGCCACGAGCGCGTCGCTCCGCGAAATCCGATGAGCGTCCTGCAACTCACGGACGGCCGTCAGTACCAGTGCCGCATCATCGACCTGTCGCTGTCAGGTGCTGCAATCGAAATCGAGGTCAAGCCGGCCATCGGTATCCAGGTCACGCTTGGAACCATGCGCGGCCAGGTGGTGCGCCATTTCGAAGACGGCGTGGCAATCGAATTCGCCGTCATCCAGCGGCCCGAGACGCTCGACGCGGAATTCAACTCGCCGCGCTCCTGAGATTTGCCCAGTCAATCGGCGGACACGCAAAGAGCGGCTCATTGAGCCGCTCTATTCTTTTCACGACTTCTTTTCACCACGCCGGGCGGCCGGAACCGGGAACTACAGGCGTCAATTCGATCGATAAAATCCGAGCGAAATGTGCTTAATATTCTATTCTGTTTTTCTTAGATTTTTATATTAAGTCTCGGTACGTTTTACTTAATATCTACTTCGGCCTTTTGCGTCAAATAAATCCGGAACTGGCATTGTCTCCTTAAACGGGGAGACACAACAATGAACAAGAAGTGGAGCGCGCCGTTACTTGCGGCAGTAGCACTGCAGTTCGGCTGTTGGGGAACAGCTTTTGCCGGCGCTTCTTTCATGCCCACTGGCGGGCGCACCACTCAGCCTGTCGGCCATTACGAATTCTGCCAGAGCTTTCCGCAGGAATGCAGGCAAGCGACGCCGAAGCAGGCGCCGGTTGAACTCACCCGCGCGCTCTGGGACAGGATCGTCTCCGTCAACAACTCCGTCAACACCTCCGTCGCGCCGCGCACCGACATGGAAATGTGGGGTCGCGAAGAGGTCTGGTCCTTCCCCGCCAATGGCGAAGGCGATTGCGAAGACTATGTGCTCGAGAAGCGCCGCCAACTGATGCAGGCGGGCGTGCCCGCCGGCAACCTGCTCGTCACCGTGGTGCGCCAGCCCAATGGCGACGGCCATGCCGTGCTCACCGCCCACACCAGCATGGGCGACTTCATCCTCGACAATCTGGAGCCTAGGGTGCTGACCTGGGACGAGACCGAATACACCTATCTCAAGCGCCAGTCCGACCGGAACTCCGGTGCGTGGGTCACCATCAATGACGGCCGCGCCGACGCGGTCGCCAGCGTCCGCTAGCAGGGCGCAACCAGAAAACCCGGTCGAGTCCCCACCCTCCCCGTCCCCAACGACCGGGTTTACGGAGCCGGCCCAGTCCCCGGGCCGGCTCCACCTATTTTATCGACAAGAAAACCGTGGGCCGTCTCAGGCGGGCTTCAACCCGGCCTTGAAGCGCTTGCCGTTGGCAACATAGTGGGCGGCGGATTTCCGCAATCGCTCCACCGCGGCATCATCCAGTGCCCGTATGGCCTTGGCCGGCGAACCGACGATCAGTGAATTGTCGGGGAATTCCTTGCCCTCGGTCACCAGCGCGCCGGCTCCAACGAGTGAATTCCGGCCGATCTTTGCCCCGTTCAGCACGATCGCGCCCATGCCGATCAGGCTGTTGTCGCCAATCGTGCAGCCATGCAGCATAGCCCGGTGGCCGATGGTGCAGCCTTTGCCGATCGTCAGCGGAAAGCCCGGATCGGTGTGCATGATGGTGTGTTCCTGCACATTGCTGTCTTCGCCGATTTTGATCTCTTCATTGTCGCCGCGCACGACGGTGCCGAACCAGATGCCGACATTGCGCCCCAGCGTGACGTTGCCGATCAAGGTGGCATCGGAAGCCACCCAGTTGCTGTCCCTGTCCTCGAAGCGCGGCTCCACTCCGTCGATGGCATAAATCGGCATTTGGTCTCCCAGAAAAGTTCAGCGCGGCAGATTCACCGGCAAACTTAGAAGGGAGGCCACCACCGATGCAACGGTGATCGTCACCACGCCCAGCGCCATCAACCAGATAACGGCGGTGCACATGCACGAACCGAGGCCGGCGGTGGAGAGGCGCTGTTCGCGATGTGCGTCCAGCGCGTCGTTGACCAGCATGAAAGGCCCTGCCGCTACCGTCATCGCCAGCGAACGGGCGACATGGGCAGGCGTGACATAGGGAGCCGCAAAGGCAAGCCTGCGCCCCGATACCAGTTCCATGATCGAGCCGGCGAGGCCGCACAGCGTCAGCCCGACAAGAAATGCAAAGGCGCCCAACTGCAAAGCGGTCATCTTTACTCTCCATTTACCATGAAACCGCACAGTCGCGGTTTAACGGCAGCATGCAAGAGCCGTGCCGCCACTTGCCGCAAGCCATGTCCCGCTATGGGACAGTCAGGGATTGCAATGACCAAGACAGTCACGGCCGAACCGGAATTCAGGGTGGTCGATTCCTCGCTGATGCTGAAAGTCTTCTACGTTTTCGCTGCGATGGCGCTGCTCTCGGTTGTCATCACGCTGGCCGGCAAATGGTTTGGCCATGAGATCGCCATGGGCGGCCACACCGACGATGCAACGATGCGCGAGGTCGTCATCGGCAACAACGTCATTGCCGCACCCTCCAACATGATCCGTTTCGAACAGGCGCGGCGTGACGGTGTCGCCTCGCGGCTCGACCTCTACATGCGCTATCCGCAGATGGACGGCTACAGCGAGGCGGCAAGGGACGACTTCAACAATGCGCGCGGCAGCCGCAACATCCTGTTCATGGCCTTCGAGGACCAGATGATGTCGCGCGACATGAGCGGGCGCTTCGCGCCGATCTACAGCGCCCTCATCGTGCGCCCAGGCGTGCCGGGCCCTGCCGGCATCACCTTTTACGATTTCACGGAAAAGTCAGGCTATCTGGGCGAAGTGCTGGCCGTAGCCGAGCGTCCCGGCCGCGACCCCTTCGTCGCGCGCTGCCTCAGCGGAGCAAGGGCGGAAGAATCGCTGGCCCCATGCGAGCGCGATGTGCTCGTGGGCGACAGCCTCAGCCTCTCCTACCGCTTTTCCAGTGAGTTCCTGGGCGATTGGCAGGCTCTGGACGCGGCCGTGGTGACGGAAGCAGCCACGATGGCCAGGACGTCTGCAGCGCCGGCAGCAATGCCGGCGCAACAGTAAGCGCCTGCGGCTCAGGCGAGATCGACGTCGAGGATCGCCATCGAGAAATTGTAGTCGCCATCGTCCTCGTCCTTGAACACGATGCCGAGGAATTCGTCGCCGACATAGACTTCTGCCGAATCGTCCTTGCGCGGGCGGGCCTTCACTTCAAGCCGCGGATTTTGGAACACGCGCTTGAAATAGGCGTCGAGCTTACGGATTTCGTCGGGTTTCAAGGTATCTCTCCGGGAACGGCTGTTTTCAGGAACGCGCTTCTGGCACGGCGGTCACCGCACTGTAAAGGCAAAGCCGCAGCGGTGGAAACCTCAAGCGCGGTCCCGCAATCGAGAAAACTCAGATATCGAAGGTAACGACGTGGTCCATCGCCTGCGACGGCAACAACTGGTCCATCTGGCGTGACGGCTCGTCGCAGCCGGTCTCGCCGACGATACGGGCCGGCACGCCGGCGACCGTCTTGTTGTGAGGCACGGGCGACAGAACGACGGAACCTGCAGCCACCTTGGAGCAATGGCCGATCTCGATATTGCCGAGGATCTTGGCCCCTGCCCCGATCAGCACGCCGCGGCGAATCTTCGGGTGGCGGTCGCCGCCAGCCTTGCCGGTACCGCCCAGTGTGACGCCGTGCAGGATCGACACATCGTCCTCGATGACGGCGGTTTCGCCGACGACGAGGCCGGTCGCGTGGTCGAGGAACACGCCCTTGCCGATGCGGGCAGCCGGGTTGATGTCGGTCTGGAACACCGATGACGACCGGCTTTGCAGATAGAGCGCAAAATCCTTGCGGCCGCGTTTCCAAAGCCAATGCGCAAGACGGTGCGTCTGGATGGCGTGAAAGCCCTTGAAATAAAGCACCGGCATCAGAAAGCGGTCGCAGGCCGGATCACGGTCGTAATAGGCCTGGATGTCGACGCGCACGATTGACGACCACTGGGGATCGTCCTGCAGCATCGCATCGAAGGTCTGGCGGATAAGGTCGGCGCCGATGTCCTGGTGCGCAAGCCGCTCCGCCAGGCGATGTATCACCGCGTCTTCCAGGCTTTCCTGGTTGAGAATGGCCGAATAGAGGAACGCCGCCAGCAGTGGGTCGCGATTGACCGCTTCCATCGCTTCGTCGCGTATGGAGCGCCAGATCGGATCGACCGGCTCAATCACGTTTTGACGGGCAATGCTGTTCATCGAAGTCTCTCCGGCTGCCTGCTGCCGTTTCGCAGGTCGCTCTATAAGTCAGATGATAACACGGGTGAACTGAATTTTCCTTATCGCTCGTTCAATTGGGCGCACTTGGCTGGAATTCAACTGGCAGCGGAAAACGAACCCGCTCGCTCGACAACGCACAGGCATCAGCGCGCGCAGACGAATTCTCCCCGTTATCCACATAAGTGACACACAAGATGTTGGGGTCATAAAAGTTACAGAAACGAACTCTTGACGACGCAAACCGAGTCGCTTTTTATGGGCCATGCGCTCCTGTTGCGGGCGTGACCGGAAAGTTTCGAGCCCGGTCTTTTTTTCCGGATTTTGTGCGTTTTGCCCGCATGCCGCCCGTTTACGAGGCCGGCGGATGCATTGGGCTCGGGGCTGTTTTGGGTGGCAAAAAGGAGAATTGTCGGACTGGCATAAATTGTCTGTTAACACTATATTTAGTGTTTGCAGGTAGGTTCGACGCTAGATAATGTGAGTTTCCCTCCCAGAGGGATTTGCAACAAGTTTCAGTTTTTGAGGGACCAGCGACGTCACTGGTTACAGGCACCGAGTTCTGAAGGGAATTTGGCAAGCTGGACCGGAGGCGGCGTGAAAAGGAGAGCCGGGTGCGCCAGAGCGCAACCGGAATAGGCGGACGTGCGCTTTTGAGCAGGTTGGGGTAACCTCGCGAAAAATGCGCTATATATAGTCGAAGGGACAGGACACGATGCGCATTGAACGGCACTTCACCAAGGCGGGCCAATCTCCCTATGCGGAGATCGAATTCCGCAAGGCGCTCTCCGAGATCAAGAACCCGGATGGCTCGGTGGTGTTCCGCCTCGACGACATCGACGTGCCCACCCAGTTCAGCCAGGTCGCCGCCGACATCCTCGCGCAGAAGTATTTCCGCAAGGCCGGCGTTCCCGCGCGCCTGAAGAAGATCGAGGAAAACGACGTTCCCTCCTTCCTGTGGCGCTCTGTGCCCGACGAGGCCGAGCTTGCCAAGCTGCCCGAGGCCGAGCGCTTCGGTTCCGAGCGCGATGCGCGCCAGGTCTTCGACCGTCTGGCCGGCACATGGGCGTACTGGGGCTGGAAGGGCGGCTACTTCAAGTCCGAGGAAGATGCCCGCACCTTCCGCGACGAGCTTGCCTATATGCTCGCCACCCAGCGCGTCGCGCCGAACTCGCCGCAGTGGTTCAACACCGGCCTGCACTGGGCCTACGGCATCGACGGCCCCGGCCAGGGCCATTTCTACGTCGATCCCTTCACCGGCAAGCTGACCAAGTCCAAGTCGGCCTATGAGCATCCGCAGCCGCATGCCTGCTTCATCCAGGGCGTGCAGGACGATCTCGTCAACGAAGGCGGCATCATGGACCTTTGGGTGCGCGAGGCGCGCCTGTTCAAATACGGTTCCGGTACCGGCTCCAACTTCTCCATGCTGCGCGGCGAAGGCGAGAAGCTTTCCGGCGGCGGCCGCTCGTCCGGCCTGATGTCCTTCCTCAAGATCGGCGACCGCGCTGCCGGCGCCATCAAGTCGGGCGGCACCACGCGCCGCGCCGCCAAGATGGTCATCGTCGATGCCGACCACCCCGATATCGAGAGCTTCATCGACTGGAAGGTGAAGGAAGAGCAGAAGGTCGCAGCACTCGTCACCGGCTCCAAGATCGTGCGCAAGCACCTCGATGCCATCATGAAGGCCTGCGTCAACTGCGAAGGTCAGGACGACGACTGCTTCGACCCGTCGATCAACACCGCGCTGAAGCGCGAGATCAAGGCGGCCAAGAAGGACGCCGTGCCGGAAAACTACGTCCAGCGCGTCATCCAGTTCGCGCGCCAGGGCTACACCTCGATCGAGTTCAAGACCTACGACACCGACTGGGATTCGGAGGCCTACCTCACCGTTTCCGGCCAGAATTCGAACAATTCCGTCTCGCTCAAGGACGACTTCCTGCGCGCCGTCGAACAGGATGGCGACTGGAACCTGACCGCCCGCAAGGACGGCCGCGTCATGAAGACCATGAAGGCGCGCGACCTGTGGGAGAAGATCGGCTATGCCGCATGGGCGTCCGCTGATCCGGGCCTGCACTTCAACACCACGATGAACGACTGGCACACGTCGCCGGCAGCCGGTCCGATCCGCGGCTCCAACCCGTGCTCGGAATACATGTTCCTCGACGACACGGCCTGCAACCTCGCCTCGATCAATCTCCTGCCCTACCGCAACGCCGACGGCACCATCGACATCGCCGCCTACGAGCATTCGGTGCGGCTGTGGACCATCGTGCTCGAAGTCTCCGTGATGATGGCGCAGTTCCCGTCGAAGGAGATCGCCAAGCAGTCCTACGAGTACCGCACGCTCGGCCTCGGCTACGCCAATATCGGCGGTCTCCTGATGACCTCCGGCATACCCTATGACTCGGACGAGGGCCGCGCAATCTGCGCCGCGCTCACCGCCATCATGACCGGCGTTTCCTACGCGACCTCGGCGGAAATGGCCTCCGAACTCGGCGCGTTCCCGGACTACGACCGCAACGCCGTGAACATGCTGCGTGTCATGCGCAATCACCGCCGCGCCGCCTATGGCGAGAAGGACGGCTACGAGAAGCTGGCGGTCAATCCGGTTCCGCTCAATGCCGACCACATCTGGCAGAAGGATCTCGTCGCCCACGCCAAGGCCGCATGGGACCGCGCCATCGAGCTTGGCGAGGAGCATGGCTACCGCAACGCGCAGGCCACCGTCATCGCGCCGACCGGCACCATCGGCCTGGTCATGGATTGCGACACCACCGGCATCGAGCCCGATTTCGCGCTGGTCAAGTTCAAGAAGCTCGCCGGCGGCGGCTACTTCAAGATCATCAACGCCGCGGTGCCGGAAGCGCTGCGTTCGCTCGGCTATTCCGAAAGCCAGATCGCCGAGATCGACGCCTATGCCGTCGGCCATGGCAATCTGAATCAAGCGCCGGGCGTAAACCCTTCAACGCTCAAGACAAAAGGCTTCACCGACGAGAAGATCGCGGCCCTTAACGCCGCGCTGAAGTCGGCCTTCGACATCAAGTTCGTGTTCAACCAGTGGACGCTCGGCGCCGACTGGGTGAAGGAAACCTTCGGCTTCACCGACGAGCAGCTTTCCGACTTCTCGTTCGAAATGCTGCCGGCGCTGGGCTTCACCCGCAAGGAAATCGAGGCCGCCAACATCCATGTCTGCGGTGCGATGACGCTGGAAGGCGCGCCCTTCCTCAAGGTCGAGCACTATCCGGTGTTCGATTGCGCCAACCCCTGCGGCAAGATCGGCAAGCGCTACCTCTCGGTCGAGTCCCACATCCGCATGATGGCGGCAGCCCAGCCCTTCATCTCGGGCGCCATTTCCAAGACCATCAACATGCCGAACGAGGCGACCGTCGAGGACGCCAAGAACGCCTACATGCTGTCGTGGAAGCTGGCGCTCAAGGCCAACGCCCTTTACCGCGACGGCTCCAAGCTGTCGCAGCCGCTCAACGCCTCGCTCATCGCCGATGACGAGGAGGACGAGGACGATGCCGTCGAGGCGCTGATCGCGTCGCCTGCCGCCGCCAAGGCCGTGCAGGTCACCGAGAAGATCATCGAGCGCATCGTCGAAAAAGTGGTGCGCGACCGCGAGAAGCTGCCGAACCGCCGCAAGGGCTACACCCAGAAGGCTATCGTCGGCGGCCACAAGGTCTACCTGCGCACCGGCGAGTTCGACGACGGGCGGCTCGGCGAAATCTTCATCGACATGCACAAGGAAGGCGCTGCCTTCCGCGCCATGATGAACAACTTCGCCATCGCCATTTCGCTCGGCCTGCAATACGGCGTGCCGCTGGAGGAATATGTCGAGGCGTTCACCTTCGTAAAATTCGAGCCGGCCGGGATGGTGCAGGGCAACGACGCCATCAAGAGCGCCACCTCGATCATCGACTACGTGTTCCGCGAGCTCGCCATCAGCTATCTCGGTCGCAACGACCTCGCCCATGTCGATACCGACTTCTCCAACACCTCGCTCGGCAAGGGCATCACCGAGGGCAAGGCATTCGCCTTCTCCAAGGGCCTGACGCGCGGCGTCTCGCCGGTCAAGCTGGTGTCGGCAGCCAGTGAGCCGAAGGGTTTTGCCGGTGGTTCGGGCTCCGGCACGGGCGACCGCCCTGCCCGCGCCGCACCCACCGCCTTTGCCGGCAACGTGTTGTCGCTTGCCACCGCAACGGCCACGGCGCTGAAAGCCGAGGTTTCAAGCGACGAGGCTGTCGCCTTCAAGCGTGACTATGAGGAGCGCGCCCGCGAGGAAGCCAGCGAGGCAGTCGAAACCGAGGCGCTGTTCACCGACGCCGCCGCCCAGGAAGCGGCCGACGCCAAGAAGGTCGCAGCCGACCGCCGCGCTAAGTCGCTGTTGCAAGGCTACACCGGCAATTCCTGCTCGGAGTGCCAGAACTTCACCATGGTGCGCAACGGCACCTGCGAGAAGTGCGACACCTGCGGTGCTACGAGCGGCTGCAGCTAAAAAATAAAACGCAACATCACCGGCCCGGTCACAACCTGACGCGTCACTGAATCTCGCTCAGCGTCAAGATAGATTGCTCATTCGACATACGAAGTCTGCTCACCCGGCTTGAACAAACCGGGTGAGCCTCAAGAAGGCCCCGGGCGCTTCATCGGCGCCCGGGAAATCGCAAAGGGAACGAAACGTAAACAGGCTGTACTTGGGGAGGAACAGCCTGGGCTCTTTCACTCTTATTTCAAAGGATGAGACCGTGCCTGCCTATCTAACGTTCTTCCCCCTCGGGAACGCTGACACCACGTTGATCCGCCTCGCCAACGACGACTTGGTCCTGATGGATTACGCGAACATGCGCGTCGCGGACGACGCAGCCGACAAACGCATCGACCTCCCGAAGGCGCTCCGCGACGAACTGGACGATGCTGACCGCGAATCGTTCCGAGTGGTCGCCTTCACTCATCTCGATGACGATCACATTTGCGGCGCACGCGACTTCTTCTGGTTCGACCACGCCCGCATCCTGCAAGGAGACGACCGCGTAAAGATCGACGAACTCTGGGTGCCGGCGGCTGCGATCACCGAGACCTCCCTCGAAGGTGATGCTTGGACCATCCGGGCCGAGGCCCGTCATCGCCTGAAAGAAGGCTACGGCATTAAGGTCTTCTCGCGGCCCGAGAGACTCGCCGCGTACCTAGCCGAATGGGACCTGACCGTAGAGGATCGTGCCCACTGCATCGTCAACGCCGGCGAACTCGTTCCAGGTTTTTCAAAATCGGACGCAGGACAGGCAGAGTTTTTCGTCCATAGCCCGTTCGCCTGGCGGACCGATGGGGGTCTTGAAGACCGGAATGAATGCTCCATTGTGGTGCAGATGACGGCACGAGAGGGCCTGAGCGAAAGCTATGCCCTTTTGGGGGCCGACATCGATCACGAGTCATTGTCGCAGATCGTCCGGACGTCCAGGAAACATGGAAACGAACATCGTTTGCACTGGGACGTTCTGAAGCTCTTCCACCATTGCTCCTACAAGTCCCTATCGCCTGAAAAAGGCGATGACATCACCGAACCCGTGGAAGACGTGAAATGGCTATTCGAGGAGCTCGCGCGCCAGCGGGAGATCATCGTTTCTCCAAGCTGGCCTATTCCCGCGAAGGGAACGCCTGAGGACGAGGACAAGCAACCTCCGCACCGACAGGCCGCGAACTACTACAAGAAGATCATCCAGGACTCGAACGGGCAGTTCAAGGTCACGATGGAAACGCCGACGGAGTTCAAACCGAAGCCGATCAAGCTGAAAATCTCGGCGACCGGGGTGGCGATAGTGACGGCCGCTTCGGCGACAGTCGCCAGCGTAGCGTCGGCAGCCACGACACGGGCAGGCTAACGCATGTGGCAGCCGGAAGCGAGCGAGCCGATCAGTGCGGATGACCTCGCCATCCCTCTTGCTCATGCCTTCGCGATCCATGTCGCGAAGGCATGTTCGGATTTCGCGCGTCTGGTTGAATGTCGCAGGTTGCCCGAGAAAGGGATCGAGATCGTCACTTTCGAGATCGATGTTGGGGTGCCGCAGCGCCCTGTTTACGCGATCAACGCGACCGAGGCGGTTTCCGTCTGCTTCGTGCCCAGCAACGCTGCTCCTCCCCTGATCGCCGTTGGGCGGCCAGACTTTCCGGACACTCCTCATCAGAATCTTGTGCCGGAAGGCTTCCCGAGCCTCCTCTGCGTGGACGACAGGCCGTGGCAAGACATCCGTGGCGGCTACACGGCCTCCGAACTCATGGCTCGAATCCAGGTCTGGTTCACAAAGGCCTGCGAAGGCGAACTTCATGGGGACGACCAGCCCTTCGATCCTTTCTTCCTTTACGACGGGAGCCACGAGATCATCGTTACGCAGGATGCGGCCAAAGCGATGGGCGCGAAAGGCAAGCTGAGCATTTGGGCCGCCGACGAACCGCCGCGTTTCCTGATCGTAACCGGCTCCCACGAAGGTCGGGGCGCCAACGGACAGCTGCACTTGCATGTCCTACACCTCGACGTCGCACCAGAAGCGATGAAGCGTATGCGTAGGGCGCCCAGAACACTGGGTCAGCTCGCGGAACTGTTGGCGGAAAGGAGTACCGACCTTATCGTGCCCTTGAAGCAATCGATCGTCGAATGGCTTAGTACTGGCAAGACCGATGACGATATACGCTGGATCACCTGCATCCTGGTAAGCGTACCCCAGATACATCCGCATACCGGGGAAATCGGTGCGTCACGGCCAATGGCCTTTCTGTCCGCCGCCAGTCCGGGCAAGATTGGCGAGGCGTTGGGGATTCTGAGCAGAAACGGTTCGGACGCTGCAAAAGCGGTGCGCTACGTGCCGTTGATGTTCCCCGAAATCACCACTGACGGGCTGGACGGCTTTCCGATTGAAGTTGCACCTGTTCACATGGAGATGAATGCGGAGGGTGCCTCGATCATTGCCGGAAGGCGCTCCGACCTTCGCGAGTTAGTGATCGTCGGTGCTGGTTCACTCGGCTCACATCTCGCCGAATACATGTCCAGGGAAGGATTGTTTCGCTGGACGGTGGTCGACAACGATACGTTTCTCCCTCACAATATTGCGCGACATACGTTGACGCGAGAGCACTTCGGATTGCAAAAGGCGCGCAACCTCGCTGCGCGGCTGGAACTCATTCGCCCCGACTCGGCGCCGCGAGCAATCCGGGAAAACGTCCTCGACAGTGAACCAAGCGACGCGCTCGTCGACGCGTTTCAACACGCCGACATCATCTTCGACGCTTCGGCCTCCGTTCCGGTGTCCCGGTGGCTGTCAGACCGCCCGTATCAAGCCCGCCGGATGTGCGCCTTTTTCACACCCGACGGTCGTTCGGCCGTTTTAATGGCTGAGGCAGCGGACAGGTCGGTGACTCTACGAGATATCGAGGCGGTATACCTTCGGGAAATCCTGGCGAATCCTGGCCTTAAGAACCACCTCCAGCCTGGCCAGCAGCTACGCTACACAGGGGCATGCCGAGCACTCACCAATAAGATTCCGGCCTCCTCGATCGCCGTCCTTTCGGGGCTTCTGGCGGCGGGCCTCGCTGAAGCGTCGGGCGACGACGTTCCCGTACTGCGTGTCTGGTCGATGCAGAGTGAAGGAGGCATCGGCTGCGAGAATGTCTGTCCATCTACCATCAGGAGTTCCATCTCCGGTTGGACCATCGTTATTCCGGAAGGCCTGCACTACGATCTTGTCGCAAGGCGCGATGGAGCCTTGCCTTGCGAGACAGGCGGTCCGCTTGTCGGTGTAGTCGACTATGAGGCAAAGTATCTCGCAGCAGTTCACGCCCTTGCGGCTCCTCCAGACAGCGCCGGGACGCGGACGGAATTCGTCCGCGGCACACGCGGCCTGCAGCGCCTCATCGAAGAGGCGCAAAGCCGATCCGGAGGTCAGGTGCGTTACATCGGTGAGTGGCACTCGCATCCGAAGGGAGCCTCCGTGACACCCAGCGTCACGGACATGAAGCAGATCTGTCAGCTGTCAATTGTCGCAGACCTCGATGGCCTTCCGGCTTTGTCGTTGATCGTAGGGGAGCAGGGATTGGGAATGCTCGTCGGCAAGGTGGTGTGATGGACGGCGAGGTAGCGCACGAAAAAATGAGGATTGGCCTCGCTTTTTCCGGAGGGGGGTTCCGTGCGGCCGTTTTCCATCTCGGCGTGCTCAGGTTTCTAGCCGAACAGCGTCTTCTCGAACGGGTGACTCAGGTCTCGACAGTTTCTGGCGGCAGTCTGCTCACGGGCGCCATTCTGTCTTCCGCAGGAGGGATCTGGCCTTCGTCATCGCAATTTCTACAGACCGCCTATCCTTACGTAAGGGACCTGCTTTTATCGAGAGATCTCTTTAGCTTCCGGGCGCTGGGTGCACGAGGACTCCTACATCACCATGTCGGAGTCCTCGGCCATCGTGCACGGGTGCTTGCCTGGCTGATTACCGAGCGATGGCAGATTAAGGCCCGGCTCGCTGAACTTCCTGAAAGTCCGGTTTGGCACATCAACACGACGTGCCTTGAAACAGGAAAGAACTGGCGCTTCACAAGGGATTCGATGGGGGACTGGCAGTTCGGCCGCCACTATTCCCCTGACGTTTTGGTGGCCGAGGCAATGGCTGCCTCCGCGGCGGTCCCGTACGTGATCGGCGGGCTTCGGCTCCGGCTGCCTCGAGACGGGTGGTGGCAGACCGATCCGGCCACCAAGGCTCCTTTGCGTCAGTGTGAACCGCGACACTCAAAGGTGCGTCTTTGGGACGGCGGGGCATATGAAAACATGGCTCTTGAGCCATTGTACAAGCCTGCGAATGGTCTCCAAGGCTGCAATATCCTCATGGTCAGCGACGCCTCCGCGCCGCTTGGGCCTCCTGCCGGAATGTTGAAAAGCATGATGAAAGGCAGGTTGGCCTCCCCTCGCCTCCTTGACGTCACGGGAGATCAGATCAGAGCGCTGCGATCGCGGATGCTGATGAAGGCAATCACCCAAGGTGAAATCAAAGGCTTCCTTTTCAGGCTCGGGACTTCCGCGAGGACGTTCGCGAAAACATCGGGTGAACTAGCCGGACTTACCGACGAAGAGTGCCAGTATTGTCTGAACTACCCCACGCATCTCACCAAAATGGAAAGCAGAGATTTCGAGCAGCTTGCCCAGCACGGGTATGAGGTTGCGCAAATGACTATGGGTGCCACAACGGAATCCTAGCAGCGATCGCCGCCGCAATCTGGGACTGCGTCTGCGGCGATATGAATAGGGCTGATCTCTATGACTGACGACTTGGACACTAAACAACCTGCGGCGGATTCCCCTCCCGAAGAACGTCCGGAACCCTCGATGCCGGTTGACCTCAGCGTCTCGGTATCCGGGTTCGTCGAGGAAGACGCCACCCGGCTCGGACACGCGATTCTCGGCGCGATTCACGAAATCAGCAGGTATGTTGTCAATGACCGCGGAATCGGGACCCTTTTTTTTCATGTAAAAGGGACCCCGGTT
>NZ_JBMDKS010000016.1:0-115482 GCF_057809835.1 Mesorhizobium sp. FG116 | reverse complement strand
CCTGCTCCGTGGCAGGGTTGACGGTGGTGAAATAGCGTCCCGACAGCGGCTTCACACGGCGCCCGTCGATCAGCAGATCCTGCATCGCCAATGCAGTCATGTCATTCATGTTCGGCCTCCCGAAATACGTCCAGCCCTGTTGGACAGGTTCCTCGCGTATAGGGTCGGCCAGCGGCAAGGGCCTGTAAATATGATATTTTATGCAAGTGTAATAGGCACCCAACGCGACAATGCTTTTGCATTTCGCGTGTTTGACCCAACGTGAACCGTCGGTTTGAGGCCAGCCAATGTCGTGTACATGACCAGCGATTGCCACGGAATGCGACGAAAAAGCCCACCGCCAGCGACGCTGGACAGTGGGCCGATTTCCTGGTTTCCGGACCGCACGATACCGGGGGTATTGACCGCCTGATTGGGTCAGTCGTTGAAGAAGCGGCCTTCCTTCACTTCCGCGACATAGCCCGCGCGAATGGCGAAGTCGCCGAAATGCTCGCCCGGCAGGCGCTCAGCGGCGAATTGTGCGATCACCTTCGAAAGCAGGTCGAGGATGGCTTTCTCGCCGACATTTTCGAGCGCCATCTTGTTGAGGCGCTCACCGTGGAAACCGCCGCCGAGATAAAGGTTGTACTTGCCCGGCGCGCGGCCGGTCAGCGCGATCTCGGCAATATAGGGACGCGAACAGCCGTTGGGGCAGCCGGTCATGCGGATGGTGATCGGCTCCTCGGTCAGGCCATGCTCGGCAAGGATCGCCTCGATTTTCGTGACGAGATCGGGCAAATAGCGCTCGCTCTCAGCCATCGCCAGCCCACAGGTCGGCAAGGCGACACAGGCCATTGAATTGAGACGCAGGCCGCTGCCGGCCTGAAGTCCGTCGAGCTTGAACTCCTTCAAAACTTTTTCGATTGCCGGCCGGTCGTCCGGCGCGATGTCGGCAATGATCAGGTTCTGGTTCGGCGTGACGCGGAACATGCCCTTGTGGATGCGGGCCACCGCGCGCAGGCCGTCGAGCAGGGCGCGATCGGGGAAGTTGCTGACACGGCCGTTCTGGATGAACAGCGTGCAATGCTCGCGGCCATCCTCGCCGGTCGTCCAGCCGATCGGATCGCCATTGGAGGTAAAGCTGTAGGGACGGGCCGGTTGAAGCGCGAAGCCAAGCCGGTTTTCGATTTCCGCCGCAATCCAGTCCAGCCCCTTGTCGTCGACTGTGTATTTGAAGCGCGCGCGGCCACGATCCAAGCGGTCACCATAGTCGCGCTGTACCGACATCACCGCATCGCAGGTTTCCAGAACCTTGTCCGCCGGCACGAAGCCGATGACGCTGGCAAGACGCGGATAGGTCTGCGGCGCCTGGTCGGTGCGGCCCATGCCGCCACCGATGGCAATGTTGAAACCGACGAGCTTGCCGTTGTCGACAATGGCGATGAAGCCGAGGTCCTGCGCATAGACATCGATATCGTTGATCGGCGGAACGACGAAGCCGATCTTGAATTTCCGCGGCATGTAGGTCTTGCCGTAAAGCGGCTCTTCCGGCCCGCTCACCGGCGTGCGCTCCTCGCCGTACCAGATTTCTTTGTAGGCGCCGGTCTTGGGAATGGCGTGGTCGCTGGCCTTCTTGGCGAGGGCATGAACCTCGGCGTGCAGGGCCGACAGTTGCGGATTGATCGAGGCCATGACGCCGCGCGAATCATCGCCGCAGGCCGCCTTGGTATCGAGCAAAACGTCGCGCAACCCTTGGATCAGCGAACGCAGGTTCTGCTTGTGAATGTAGTGGAACTGGAAGGTCTGGCGCGTCGTCAGCCGGAGCGAGCCGGCGCCATAGGCGCGGCCAAGCTCATCCAGCTTCAGCCATTGCGCCGGCGAAAGAACACCGCCCGGCAGGCGCACCCGCGCCATGAAACGGTAGGCCGGCTCCAATCTCTGGCGACGGCGCTCGTCGCGGATATCGCGGTCGTCCTGCTGGTAGATGCCGTGGAACTTCATCAGCTTGATGTCGTTGCCCGGCACGGCCGCCGTCAATTCCGCATCGAGGCCGGCGGCAATGGTGCCGCGCAACTGGTCGCTGTTGGCCTTCAGCGTCTCGTCCGGACCCAGCCGGTCGAGCGGCTGGGAGACATCGCGGCTGCGGTCTTTTTCGAGCAGGGTCATTGCGGCCTCAGTAAACGTCGATCTGGTAGCGGTGGCTGCTCTTGAGCCCGGCGAGGTATTCAGCGGCGGCAGCTTTGCCGAGGCCGCCTTGCTCGCTGACGATTGCCGCCAGCGTGGAATGCACGTCCGGCGCGAGTTTCGCCCCGTCGCCGCAGACGTAGATGTGAGCGCCCTCTTCCAGCCACGCATAGACATCGCGGGCCTGCTCGAGCAGCCGATGCTGGACATAGGTCTTTGCCGCGCCGTCGCGCGAGAAGGCGACGTTCATGCGGCTGAGAACCCCGTCCTTCAACAGACCCTGCCACTCGGTCTGGTAAAGGAAATCACTGTCGAAATTGCGCTCGCCGAAGAACAGCCAGGATTTGCCGGAAGCGCCCCGCGCCTCGCGTTCCTGCAGGAAGGCGCGGTAGGGGGCAACGCCGGTGCCTGCCCCGATCAGGATGATCGGCGCGTCGTCCGCCGGCAACCGGAAATGCGGATTGGCCTGGATATAGACGGGCAGTTCGGTGTCCGGTTCGGCATGCCGTGAAAAATGCCCGGAGGCGACGCCGAAGCGCTGCTCGTCGTTCAGTTGATAGCGCACGGTGCTCACCGTCAGGTGCACTTCATCGGGCGCGGCCAACAGGCTCGACGCAATCGAATAGAGGCGCGGCTGCAACGGGCGCAGCCCGGCTGCGAATATCTGGGCGTCGACGCCGGTAACCGGGAAGCGCCGCACAATGTCGATGACGTGGTTGGAACGAAGGAAGGTAGCGCGGGCTTCAACCGCCGCTTCGCCCCGCAGGGCCTTCAACTCGTCCGCACCGCTCACCTCGGCCCAGTGTTCGATGAAGCGCGGCGTTGCGGCGGTGATTTCCAGCGTGGAAGACAGGGCGTCGCCAAGCGTGGTGGCGCGGTCCTTGACGGCAAGGGGCGCATCGGCGGAAAGCGACAACGCGCCGAGAAGCGCTTCGACCATTGCAGGATCGTTGCGCGGCATCACGCCCAGCGCATCGCCCGGCTCGAAGGTCAGGCCGGAGTCGGCAAGCGACAATTCGACGTGGCGAGTTTCCTTGCTCGAGCCCTTGCCGGTGAGCGCGAGGTTGTCGATGATCGTTGCGGTGAACGGCGACTTCTTGTCGTAGGTGGGAGCAACGGCCGACGCTGCGGAAGCAGCCACAGTATGAATTGGCACCGCCGGCGCAACGTCCGGCTTGATCTGGTCCACCGCCGTCTTGATCCAGCCCTCGGCCGGATCGTCATAGTCGACATCGCAGTCGACGCGATCATGCAGGCGCGTCGCGCCAAGTTCAGCCAGGCGCGCATCGAGCCGCTTGCCCGCGCCGCAGAAATACTCGTAGGTCGAGTCGCCCAGCGCCAGCACGGCGTAACGAACGCCTTCGAGGCGCGGCGCCTTGCGGCTTTCGACGAATTCGAAGAAGCCCACCGCCGAAAGCGGCGGCTCGCCCTCGCCATGCGTGCTGGTGATGACCAGTATGTCCTGCTCATCCTTGAGCTTGCGCGGCTTGTATTCGGCCATGTCGGCAAGCACCGGCTCGACGCCGGCCTTGCGCGCGGCGTCGGCCAACAGCTTGGCAACGCCGGTGCTGTTTCCGGTTTCACTGCCGTAGAGAATGGTCAGCGTGCGGGTCACCGCCACGGCGGGCGCGGTTGCCGCCGGTGCGTGCAGCGGGAAGGCCAGATCCGCAGCGCCGGCGAAGCCACGGGCGCTGTGCTCGATGCCGGCAAAGTATCCGCTGATCCAAAGCGCCTGGCCCGGCTGCAGCGAAACCGCAAGCGTGCTCAGCCGCTCCCACTGCTCTGCCGTAAATCCCGGGCCGGGAAATTGAAGTGCCGTCATTTCGGTTCCTCCCTCGCCCGCGTGACAAAGCGCTGCCAGGCCGTCGCGTGGCGCGGCAGCTCGAACACGTTGAATTCATGCGGTTTTGAAGTCTTTCGACGGGAGAAATGACTCGGACTACGGTCGCAGACAAACGAATGATATTGCTGATATGGTGCAAGAAAATTGCAGGCAATTGTTCTTGAAACGGGCATTCTGCCGAGGGTCGGACAGGCGCATCAATCCTTCTAACAACATGCCGCCGCGTGGATGAAACGTGCGGACCGACGGAGGAAATATTTTTGCGCGCGGGCGCAGATCTGGCCCGAAAACTCGGCCCAAACCACTGTCGTACTGAGAGTTTTTAGCAAAGTAGCTTTGTCGAGCGACATCGAGCAGATGCATGGATGCGCAGAAAGCCGGATCTCTGTAGTTGCAGGACACAGCAGAAAAGCCTCCGCCCGGCAGCGACAAGGAGCATTGCAGGGACGACCACCCACGTCCTGCACGCTCACTTCCGCTACCGGGCGGAGGACCTGCGCGGCAAAAGCCACGCTGACCTCACCCAGGACAATTCCGGGAAACGCGAGACTGCTTTCCCGGAACCGCCCGAAGGCTATGGATCAGATACCTTTCAGGTACTCGACCAGGTCGGTCTTGTTGCGCTGGCTGAGGTTCAGGCTGAACTGCTTGTCGTAGTGATTGACCACGTCGAGCAGAGAAGCGAACCGGCCGTCATGATAGAAGCCGCCCTTCTGGTGCGACCACAACCCTGCCAGCGGGGCCGTGCGGTACATATGCGTCGGAGAACGATCAGCCTGGAAGCTGTCGACGCCCATCTCTTCAGGCGTGTGCATATTGTAGCCCGGTTCGGTGAACAGCGGCGGCACGTGGCAGGTCGAGCACTTGCCGGCGCCCGAGAACACGGCCTCGCCGCGCTTGAAGGCAGCCTTGTCGAACGTTCCGGCCGGAGCCTTCGGCGCAGGTAGGGACAACTGGTAGAAGTGAAGCGCCGCCAGCTTGCCCGTGGCGTCGTCCGGCGAGTGGCGCGTATTGCCGGCACCTGACTTGGATGCCACCGGATACTGCTTCTTGTCGTCGAAGCGATGATCGACGAACGTCGCCATGCCGTGCATTTCGGTGCCGGCGACATAGGCGTTCCAGTAGGTCACCGAGCCGGCGCCGGTCGATGTCGCGAGGTTGAACCCGGCGAGGCCGAAGGCCGGTGGGATCATCGTCGCGGCAGCCTTGCCGTCGGGGCGCAGCGCCTTGCCGTCCTTGTCGAGATAGGCGTCGTAGCGGCCCGGACCCCAGCTTGCCAGCACCTTCTTGACCGTATCGGCATCGACGCCAAGCAGATCGGTGAAAGGCTTCAGGTTGGGTGCCAGGGAAACGATCGCGCCGACATTGAGGTCACGGTTGGCCCAGCCGTCGAGGCGCTTGCCGATACCGGGCGCAAATGAATCGTCAACCGTCGAATGGCACAGCGAGCACTGGATGCCCATCGACTTGACGCTACCATCCTTGTTCAGGAAGGCCTTGACGCCAACAACCGCGTTCAGCTTCAGCAACGCGAGTGTCGTTGCCGGATCGTCGAGATTGACCTTGCCAGCCGCGATCTTCCTCTTGAGAGCCTTTGGCAGCGCATCGGCATCGACCTTCAGGCCGACTGCCAGTGCCGTTTTTGGCGATACGCCGGGACCGACGCCACCGTTCTTTTCGCCGGCCACCGCCTTGTGCAATTGTAGCGCATCGCCCCAGAAGGCCTCGCTGCCGAACGTGTCGTAGCGAAAGGTTTTCTTGCCTTGGTCAAGCATGGTACGTGCGTACTTGCCAGCAGCTGCGTCGTATCCGTCGACCTTGGCCGCGGTCGTCGCCCCGATGGCCAAAGCCATCCCTAGCGAAGCCGCCGTTCCTATCAGCAGAGCTTTCCGTTTCATGACACCCTCAGACATTCGAGTTCGTTTGCCTTTGCAGCACCGCGCGCCGAACAGGACGCGCAAAGGGCGCTGCAGATCGTTCAATCAGCGCGTCGTCCGTTCCGAAATCGGCTTCGGCATCGTGCGCCAGAATCCATCCGCATCCAGTTTTTCAAAGGATGCGCCAAATCCTAATATTGATGGTTGCGTAGAGTGGAAGCATTGTCAGTTACATCCGTAACAAGCTGAATTTATTATTCGAATGAAACATCCGACATGGCTTCCAGTTTATTCTGGTCGACCATGAGGAGACCGCGCGTCGTGTACTGGACGACGCCGTTTCGTCTAAGACTATTCAAGGCAGTGGATATTCTTTCACGCCGAGCAACAACCATCTGCGCGATCTCTTCTTGGGTAAGGTAGATCGGTATCTCGACCATTTCGCCGGATTGCCGGCCAACCTTGCGGGCAAGGACCGACAGCACATTGGCCAGCCGCCTCACGGTGCCGTCGGCGGCGAGCGTGTTGATCTGGCTGTAAGCATCCTTGAGGGTATGGCTGAAGACGTCGATCATCGCCGTCATCATCGCCGGCTTTGACGCCAGCAACTGCCTGATCTCGTGCAGCGGAACCGCCACAACCTCGACCTTTTCCAGAGCAACGGCCCAATCGGGGCGCTCGGTCTCGGTCAGGCAAAGCTCGCCGACGACATCGCCCTGGCAGCGCAAATCATAGATGACATCGCTACCGCTCGACGTGGTGGCGCCCACTTTGACGAAGCCGCTCTTGATGAAGAAGAACACGCGGTCGCGGTCGCCGACATTGTAGATGACGTCGTTCTTGCGGAAGGACGTCAGCCGCCGGCTGGACAGGAATTCGGCGCAGTTGCCATGGCCGAAGGCCGAACAGAGAGCGTTCGAAATGGTTGCCTGGCGTCCCATCGCCACGTCCGCAGCGAGGTGGTCGCCGCGTTTGTTGCTGAGTTCAGAAGATAATGCTTCGCGCACGGCAAGTGTCATGAGGCACCCCGGATAGAGTTGCTGGACTTTTCTTGTGTGCCGCCCGCGGTCGTTCGGGGCCGAAGCCGGACAGGCCGGTGCGCCGTGAAGGGAACGGCGCACCGATGGAAAGCCAGCCTGCGGCGGCTGTCGGAGGCTTTCCTTGCCTGCCGCGCGTCACAAGCCGACGCGTGGCTCCTGCATGCCTTTCCCGGGGTCCGTCGCCGGTACGGGAAAGGCGGGTCTGTCATCCGACGGCAGGTCTGCAACTGCGCAGGCTACCCGGAGCCGCCGTTACTTGGCGGATACGATGATGCGGCCCTTCATGTTGGGGTGGAAGCGGCAATAGTAATCGATGGTGCCGGCCTCCGTCACAACATAAGTTCCCGATTTCTTCGGTGGCAGCATGACTTCCCAGCCACCCTTTACCGTCGCGGTATGCGCAAACGGATCGTTGTTGACCCACTCAATGGTGTCACCGACCTTCGCCTGCACGTCGATCGGGTTGTAAACGAGCTTATTGACCTGGACCTGGATGGTTTCGGCCTGCGCCGCGGAAGCGAAAAGGCCAAACGCCAACGTTGCCGCAATGAAAATAGACTGTCTCAATATCCTGATTCCTACCTTGTACCGGCCCAGCTCGAAACGTTACGCCCGACCTGTCATCCGTTACTCATTGGATACGCGGTACTCAGAAACGTTCCCGGAAATCGCACACCACGACCGGCCGGATCACTCCGACAGACCGAGACGACCAAGGACTGCAACGGTCAGCCGCTCGCAGCGCCGGCCCGCGAACGGGAAGGCATCGAGCAAGACGGGACCGATCTGCGCGTCGAGCTCCTTGCGCACGAGCTGCCGGGCGCGATGGAGCCGGGTCTTGACCGTCTCCGGCTTGACGCCCAACAGTTCGGATGTCTCGTCGATGTTGAGCCCTTCGATGACGCGGGCGACGAACACCGTGCGATAGACATCCGGCAAATTATCGGTTGCACGCTCGACGAGATTGAGGATTTGCCGTTGCGCCATGGTCCGCTCCGGATCGTCATTGCTTACATTGACTGGAAACTGAATGATGGTGGCTTCGGGCTGCCGGCTCGATTCCGGCACTTCGACCGATCGCCGTTTCTTGCGCATGCGCCCGAGCGCCTCGTTGATGACGATGCGCGACAGCCAGGTGGCCAGCGAAGAGTCGCCGCGGAACCCATCGAGATGCGAGAACGCGCGGACATAGCCTTCCTGGACGATGTCCTCGGCTTCGCTGTCGTTGCGCACAATGCCGCGCGCCAGCCGGTAGAGCCGCTGGTTGTGCGTCTTCATGATGGTGCGGAAGGCCGAGGCGTCGCGGGCTCGGGCCCGCTCCACGAGTTCAACGTCGCTCAGACCGTCCGTGCTTCGCGTAAGGGGCTTGCCAACAGGTGCCATGGGTTCCTCCACGTTTTGGTCATTAGATGGCACGGCGGAAAAAAGGTTCCCGTCATTGCGCATCAGCAAATTCCGCGGCGGAAAAGGCTTCGCCAGGGAACCTTTTTGGCGTCTAATCATCCAAGCTCCCATAACGTGCTCGCCTGATGAGCGCCCGTTTTTAAGAGGAAGCGCAACAATGTCATCGCATGAGCCCCAGGAAACCGGACCCGACCTGACGCAAGGCGTCGCCATAGACGCCTTCGGCGCAAACGGGCTTCTACAGGGGCATGTCGATGGCGAGCCGGTGGTGCTTGCCCGCGTCGGCGACGAAATCATGGCCGTCGGCGCCAACTGCACCCACTACGGCGCGCCGCTGGCGCACGGAATCGTGGTCGGCGACACGGTGCGCTGCCCTTGGCACCATGCCTGTTTCAGCCTGCGCACCGGCGAAGCGGTCAATGCGCCTGCCTTCGACCCCCTGGCGCGCTGGAAGGTGGTGCGCAAGGGCGACACGGTTTCGGTGACCGACAAGCTGCCTTCGGGGAATGGCGATGCGGCAGCGCCAGAGACGGATACGACCGCGCACCCCGAGAAGATCGTGATCGTCGGCGGTGGCGCCGCCGGCTTCGCCGCTGCCGAGATGTTGCGCCGGCGCGGCTTTGAGGGCGAGCTCACCATGATAAGCGCCGACGCAGACGCCCCCTACGACCGCCCCAACCTGTCCAAGGACTACCTTGCCGGCACTGCGGAAGAGGCATGGATACCGCTGCGCTCGGAGGATTTCTACAAGGACAACCGCATCGACCTGCACCTGTCGACCGCCGTCGAGCGCATCGACACCGACAAGCGCTCGGTGACTGCCGTCGACGGGCGTACCTTCGGCTATGACCGCCTGCTTTTGGCAACAGGGGCCGAACCGATCCACCTCAAGATTCCCGGCGCGGATCGCCCGCATGTCTTCGTGCTGCGCTCGCTGGCCGACAGCCGTGCCATCATCGACAACATCCAGCATGCAAAGTCGGCAGTGGTCCTGGGCGCCGGCTTCATCGGGCTGGAAGTCGCCGCAGCCTTGCGCAGCCGCGATCTCGAGGTCCATGTCGTGACGCAGGACAGCCGGCCGTTCGAGCATATCCTCGGTCCCGACCTCGGCGACTTCATCCGCGCCATCCATGAAGAGCACGGCGTCAAGTTCCATCTCGACACCACGATCGGCAACATCAACGACAAGTCGGTGATCCTGACGAACGGGCGCCAGATCGCGGCAGACATGGTCATCATCGGCGTCGGCGTCAGGCCGCGCGTTGAGCTCGCCAGCGCCTCCGGCCTTAGCGTCGACCAGGGCATCGTCGTCAATGAATATCTCGAGACGAACGTGCCGGGCGTGTTCGCGGCCGGCGATGCCGCTCGCTGGCACGACATCGCCAGCGAACAGTCGCGACGCGTCGAGCATTGGGTCGTTGCCCAGCGCCAGGGCCAGGTTGCAGCCGAGAATATGCTGGGCTTCGAAAGGCCGTTCCTAAGCGTGCCTTTCTTCTGGAGCGCGCATTACGACGTCACCATCCGCTACACCGGCTATACCCGCTCGTGGGACGACATCGAGATCGAGGGCAGCCTTGCCGAACACGACTGCATCATCAGCTACAAGCTGGGCGGCAAGGTCGTTGCCGTCGCCGCGATCGGGCGGGATGCGCAATCCCTGGCCTGCGAAGCCTCGATGGGCGGTGAAGCCGCGGCCTGATACCGGAGCGGGTTCACGGTTCGCTGGAAAGCTCTAAAGCGCGTCGCGATCTTTCGGATTCGTTTGACGCGCGTTGGCTCCTTGATTTCGGACATGTGCTTATCCCGAAACCGGATCCCGGTTTCGGGACAGAGACCTGCATCAAGAGGCGACGCGCGGCCTTCCGGTCGCCGTCGCCACCACGAAGGCTTCCACGAAACTGCGCTCGCCCTCGATGGTCGCGACCTTGATGTCGCGGGCGATTTCGATGCGGGCCTGGTCGGTTCCGGCGCGCTCGGCAAGCAAGGCAGCCATCTCGCGGATATGCGCCTCGGCTGCCGCCATCGCTTCTTCCTCGGTCTCGAAATCATCGAGCCTTTCGCCGGCGTTGACCCTGAACAGGCCGATCTCGGGCTGGCTGACGCGCGCTTCCGCCGACATGCGCACCTGCCCGACAACTGCGCCCAGCGCATTGGCGACATCGGCATCCTTGGCGATCTCGCAGTCGTTGCCGATAAGCGCTGGCAGCTTGGCGTAGTGGAGATGGGCCGAAGCGCCGAGGCCGATCACCGGACGGTCCAGCGCAATCGACAGGCGCGCCATGCCGCCCTCCTTGTTGATGGCCCGCTGCACCAGCACATTGGCGACAGACACATCCGCCTCAAGGCCATCTTCGGCAAAGACCGTCTCGATCATGGTTTCGGCTGAACGGCGGGTGACGGCGGCAAGCACCATCTCGGAGAAATCATCCCCGCTCTCGGCAATCGTCTGGCCCTGGCCGTTGCGGCGGCGGGCAAGAAGCTCAGCGCCCAGCCTGGCCGCCTCGGCGCTCCAGTTCGCCTGCCGGCCAAGCGCGTGCGCCGCGTCCGACGGCGTGAAGCCGACGATATGGGCCAACCCGCGCGCAACGAGACGGTTGAGCGTCGCGATCTGCGAGGTTGCCGCCAGCAACCGGTCGAGCGGAGCCGGCTCCGTCGTCAGTTCCGCATAGAGCCTGGCCTCGGTGTTCGAAAGGCCGGAAGCCAGCCGCTCGGGGACGCCGGTGCGCATGGCGAAGCGGCCGTCCAGCCTGCTTGTGGTCGGGCTCAGCAGCTGCCTGTTCAGGCCCTTCGCGATGATTTCGCCATGCTTGACGGCAGCAAGCGACAACGGCACCAGCCGGCGCGGACCGAGAACGATGGTCGTCACCAGCGAGTGGTCCTTCAGCGCGACTTCGGAATCGCCGCCAAGGCCGAAGGTGCGCATGGCAACGGCCTCGACCATGGTGCGCATGCCGCCGACAGTCGCGCCGTCGGGATCGAGCCGCAGCCGGCCGCCATCGAGCACGGCAATATCGGTCGTCGTGCCGCCGATGTCCGACACCACGGCATTGTCGAAGCCGGTCATGTGGCGCGCGCCGACAAGGCTGGCCGCCGGGCCGGACAGGATGGTTTCAATCGGGCGCGAGCGGGCAAATTCCGCTGTGACCAGCGCGCCGTCGCCGCGCACCACCATCAGCGGCGCCACGATGTTGCGCTTGTGCAGGAAGCCTTCGGTGGCGTCGACCAGCCGGTCGATCATGGAAATGAGGCGCGCATTGAGCAGCGTCGTCAGTGCACGGCGTGGACCGCCGAGCTTTGAGGTCAGTTCGTGCGAGCAGGTGACGGGAAGCCGCGTGCGCTCGCGGATCAGCTTGCGCGCGGCAATTTCGTGCTCCGGATTGCGCACGGCGAAATAGGCCGCGACCGCGACGCCCGACACCGTTTCGTCAAGCGTTGCCAGCGCCGCCTCGAGCGGTTCCAGCGAAAGCTCGCTGGCGTTGCCATGCACGTCATGGCCGCCCTGGCAAAAGATCACCGGGTCGGAGCCCAGCGCGGCGGAGAGGCCGTTGCGGGCAAGATCGTCCTCGCCGAAACCGATCATGATGAGCGCGACCCGGCCGCCCTGGCCCTCGACCAGCGCATTGGTGGCAAGCGTCGTCGACATCGAGACAAGTTTGATCACGCCGGGCTTGATGGCCGCCTCGGCCAGCACCGCATCGACCGCGCCGGCAATGCCTTCGGCAAGATCATGGCGCGTGGTCAGCGACTTCGCCTTGGCGACGATGCCCGTTGCCTCGGACCACAGAACCGCGTCGGTGTAGGTGCCGCCCGTGTCGATGCCAAGGTAGAGCGAAGATGCCTGCAATGCCTGAACTGTCATTTCCGGTCGGCCATCCCTATCCGCAAGCAAGTGACCGTTGTCATGCCATCCTGCCTGGCAATGAACGCACAAATCCGTTCATTGGATGTGACGGCACTCGATGACACGGCAAAACTCTGCTTGGCAGCAACCAGCGGTCCAACCTGTTCAAGGAAGGAGCGCGATGGCAGACCCATCGCTTGCACATTGGAATAATGCAAGCGAAATTTATTGCGGTTTCAAGGCAATAATCTTGCGTTGAATAGCCGCCATCCGGCGTCGCAACATGGACTTTCCACTCGCCGTTTTTCATGCAGACTTGAAGAGCGGAACGCCAGCGAGCGGCGAACCGACGCACCGGACCGACATGCGCCACACGCGGCTGTCACGACAATCCAGTGCGAAAGCAATTAGATAATGCGGCCGGCGGCTCCGTTTTCGCTGATCTGGCCATGCAGGAAAGACATGCAAGTGACGACGGGCTGGAACGATCTTAGCAAGGAAGAACAAACCGCACTCAAGCGCCTCAACCGCGGCCCCTACCCCGAACTGGAGAAGGCGCTGGGCCAAAGGCTGATTGAGCTTGGTCTGGTGGAAGACAGGCCGCGCGGCATCGGCATCAACCGGGCCGGACGCGAACTGGTGATCGGTACGCTGCTCGCGGCGCGCGACGGGCAATCTTCGGAAAGCTGATTTCGCTCAGATCGCCGGTTGGCGCTCCATATCCGCCTAGCGCACGACTTCCTTCAGCCCGCGCAAGGCGTCCTGTATGTCGACGCGCGCTTCGGCGGGTTCGGGATAGATGGCATAGGCCGGATAGGTGAATTCCGGCGCGCCCTCGACGAGTTCGAGTTCGCCCGATTCCAGATGCGGTGCGATAACGCCCTTGCGGAAATATCCCATGCCGCCGGCGCGCAGGATGTAGCTCAGGCCGAGCGGTCCGAGGCCGACGAGAAGGCCCGGTTCGCCGAACGTCGCCGAACCGGAATCGTGCTGGGCCGCGAAAAGCGGGCCCCAATCGACATAGACATAGTCCTTCGAGTTGCTGACTTCGGTCCCCTTGGTGCGCACCAGCACCAGTTGCTCTTCTTCCAAAAGCTCCACCCTGAAGCCCGGCAGCAGCTTCGGCGCGTAGAGAACGGCAATGTCCAGCACGCCGGTCCTCAGTTGCTCCAGCAACTGGTCAGGCACGCCAACATGGGCATGGATGGCGATTTCGGGCTTGGATTTCTTCATCCACACCAGCCAGTCGAGCAAAAGCGGGTTCCACAGGCTGAGTTCGCCACCGAGCGCGACCACGCTCGTACGCCCGCTCGGTATGGCAAGCTGGTGGCGGGCGCGCTCCCAGATCTGCACGAAAGACTGAGCGAAGCGCTCGAACTCCCGGCCGGCCGGCGTCAGGTGCGCGCCATTGCGGTTGCGCACGAAAAGCTGCCGTCCAAGCTCCTCCTCAAGCGTGCGGATGCGGGCGCTGACCGTGGTCTGCGTTACAAAAAGCTTCTCCGCCGCACGCAGGAAACTGCCGGAATGCACGATTTCAAGGAATGTGCGCGCTCGGTCAATATCCACACTATCCCCCATTTAGTGCAATAATATTGCGTCAATGAAGCATTTAATTCCGTTTGCGTTCCACTTTCAAGCGGCGCACCGTCGCATGCGAGGTGGGGCGGGCTAGAGGCCGCGGCAGCGGCATGAACGGAGCGCATATGGCAGACAAGCGAACGGGGACACCCGAGCCTGGTACCTATGCGTCGCCGCCGTGCTTCATGCATGAAGTCTCGGACGAAGGCGTGAGCGGCCAATCCGTGAAGCAGGAAGGCTGGACCGATGTTGCCCGCTGGCGCACTGCCGAGCGGAAGCGCCTGATCGCAGCGCGGCTGGCGCTCAGCGCCGAAGAACGGCAGGCGCGTTCCGAGCGTATCGCCGCGACGCTCGACCGCATCGTCGGCAAGGTCAGCGGACGCATCATCAGCAGCTATTGGCCGTTTCGGGGTGAACCGGATCTGCGCAACTGGTCAATCCGCATCATCGAACGCGGCGGACGCATTGCTCTGCCCGTCGTTATCCGCAAGGGCTGGCCGCTCGAATTCCGCATCTGGTCGCCCGGCGATCCGCTGGAGCGCGGCCTCATGAACATACTGGTGCCGTCGCGCGGCCCATCGGTGCAGCCGGACGTCGCCATCGCACCACTGGTCGGTTTCGACGCGGCCAACTTCCGGCTCGGCTATGGCGGCGGTTTCTTCGATCGGACGCTGGCGGCCATGCCGCGCCGCGCATTCGTCATCGGCGTGGGTGCTGCCGAAAGCAGGCTCGCCACGATCTACCCTCAACCCCACGACATCGCACTGGACGCCATCGTCACGGATGAATGACAACAAAGCAGGCTCGGCCTTTTCCGGCCCGTGACGACAGGTTCCCGACCACCCGCCACCCGCAGAGACCGCAAGCCTGCCAATAGGAAAGGCAGGTAAGAAACCATGTCCGCCACCACCACAGCCGACGCCGACCACAGGCCCGGCTTCATGAGCCGTTGGCTCTTTTCGACCAATCACAAGGATATCGGAACGCTCTACCTGCTGTTTTCGATGCTTGCGGGAATTTTCGGCACCGGCCTTTCGGTCTTGCTCAGGATGGAGCTTCAGGAACCCGGCATGCAGATCTTTGCCGACCCCGGCGTCTACAATGTCGTGGTCAGCGCGCACGGCCTTGTCATGATCTTCTTCGTCATCATGCCGGCCCTGATCGGCGGCTTCGGCAACTGGATGGTGCCGATCATGATCGGCGCACCCGACATGGCCTTCCCGCGCATGAACAACATCTCGTTCTGGCTGCTCGTCGTCTCGCTGATCCTGTTCGTCACCTCGATGTTCGTTCCGGGCGCTCCCGGCGCGCTCGGCCATGGCGGCGGCTGGACGCTCTATCCGCCCTTTTCCACCGAGGGCCAGCCGGGTCCCGCCGTCGATCTGGTGATCCTGTCGATCCACCTGTCGGGCGCATCGTCGATCCTCGGCGCGATCAACTTCATCACCACCATCCTCAACATGCGCGCGCCCGGCATGACCATGCACAAGATGCCGCTGTTTGCCTGGGGCATGCTGATCACCGCCTTCATGCTGTTGCTATCGCTGCCGGTTCTCGCCGGCGCGGTGACCATGCTTTTGACCGATCGCAATTTCGGCACGACCTTCTTCAGCCCTGCCGGCGGCGGCGATCCAATCCTCTACCAGCACCTGTTCTGGTTCTTCGGTCACCCCGAAGTCTACATCATGATCCTGCCGGGCTTCGGCATCATCAGCCACGTCATCGCGACTTTCTCCAAGAAGCCGATCTTCGGCTATCTCGGCATGGCCTATGCCATCGTGGCGATCGGCGCGATCGGCTTCGTCGTGTGGGCGCACCATATGTTCACCGTCGGCATGTCGGTCGATTCGCAGCGCTATTTCGCCTTCGCTTCGATGGTAATCGCGGTGCCGACAGGCGTGAAGGTGTTTTCCTGGCTGGCCACGATGTGGGGCGGCTCGATCGAGTTCAAGACGCCGATGCTGTTTGCCACCGGCTTCGTGCTGCTGTTCACCATCGGCGGCGTGACCGGCGTGCAGCTTGCCAATCCAAGCCTCGACCGACCGTTGCAGGACACCTACTACGTCATCGCCCACTTCCACTACGTGCTATCGCTGGGCGCGGCCTTCGCCATCTTCGCCGGCTTCTACTACTGGTTCCCGAAGATGAGCGGCTACATGTACAATGAGACGCTCGGCAAGCTGCATTTCTGGACGATGTTCGTCGGCGTCAATCTGGTGTTCTTCCCGCAGCATTTCCTCGGCCTTGCCGGCATGCCACGCCGCTATGCCGACTATCCCGACGCCTATGCCGGCTGGAACTACGTCTCCTCGATCGGCTCCTACATTGCCGCCGCAGGCCTTTTGATCTTCTTCCTGATGATCCTGGAAGCCTTCAACCGCAAGCGTGCGGCTGCCGCAAATCCGTGGGGCGTCGGCGCGACCACGCTCGAATGGACCTTGTCGTCGCCGCCGCCCTACCATCAGTTCCAGCAGCTGCCGCTGATCCGCTGACGGAAGCCACATCGATGAGTTATTTCGACGGAGGGCAAGCTTTTGCCCTCCGTTTCCGCTTCTTGGACGGGATAACGGCTCGGCAAACGCGGCGTCATCGCCCGACCCCTTCCATTCCGTCTGGCGAAGCGGCATACTTCCGACACTTCAACTTATTCTGGTGATTGATGCCGCCTGTAAAAAAGGAAATACGCCCGAAACGCGCCCGCACTCCCGCATTCGTCAAGAACCTGCGCGGGGTCAAAAACTGGAGAGAAGCCACCGACTGGCTTGAATGGCGCGGCATCGAAGACATCGAATGCATCACCCCCGACCAGGCCGGCGTCGCCCGCGGCAAGATGATGCCGTCGAAGAAATTCACCTCCAACACCTCGCTTGCCCTGCCGTCCGCCGTATTCATGGCGACGATTTCCGGCGGTTATCCCGAGGATGGCAACGGCTTCGTCTATCCTGAGGATGACGGCGACCTCAAGCTTCTGCCCGACCTGTCGACGCTCACCGTAGTGCCGTGGGAGGAAGACCCGACGGCGGCCGTGATCTGCGATCTGGTGCATCAGGACGGACGCTCGGTCGAGTTTACGCCGCGCAACGTGTTGAAGCGCGTGCTTGCGGCTTATGACAAGCGCGGCTTGAAGCCGGTTGTCGCGCCGGAAATCGAGTTCTACCTCGTCCATAAGAACCCCGACCCGGACTATCCGCTGACCCCTCCGGTCGGCCGCTCGGGCCGCGCCATCGGCGGCGGCGCCGGCTATTCCATCGCGGGCGTCAACGAGTTCGACGAACTGATCGACGACATCTACCATTTCTCCGAAAGCCAGGGCCTCGAGATCGACACGCTGATCCACGAGGAGGGCGCCGGCCAGCTCGAGATCAATTTGCGCCACGGCGATCCGGTCGAACTCGCCGACCAGGTGTTCATGTTCAAGCGCACCATTCGCGAAGCGGCGCTGAAGCACAACATCTACGCCACCTTCATGGCCAAGCCGATCCAGGGGCAACCGGGCTCGGCCATGCACATCCATCAGTCGATCATCGACAAGAAGACCGGCAAGAACATCTTCACCGCCGAAGACGGCTCGGAAACCGATGCTTTCTTCCACTTCATCGGCGGCATGCAGAAACACGTGCCGAATGCGCTGGTGATGTTCGCGCCCTACGTCAATTCCTACCGGCGGCTGACGCAGGCGGCCTCCGCGCCGGTCAACAACAAATGGGGCTACGACAACCGCACCACGGCCTTCCGGGTGCCGCGCTCGGACCCTGCGGCCCGGCGCGTCGAAAACCGCATTCCTTCCTCGGACGCCAATCCCTATCTGGCGCTGGCGTCATCCCTTGCCTGCGGCCTCATCGGCATGATCACCAAGGTCAAGCCCGAGCCGCCGATCCTGACCACCGCCAACGAAGACGAGATCGACCTGCCGCGCGGCCTGCTTGAAGCGGTCGATCTGTTCGAGGGCGACGAGGCCCTGTGCGAGATGCTGGGAACGACCTTCGCCACCACCTATGCGGCGATCAAGCGGGCCGAGTTCGAAACCTTCATGGAAGTCATCAGCCCGTGGGAACGGGAATATCTGCTGCTGAATGTGTGAGGTAAGACAGCGGCGCATCGTGGGTAACGGTAATGGTGACTGATTTGATTCTGGATGGATGACGCCTGTTCCATCAGCAGCATCTATCACCATCCGATTGCCCCAACCCGTGTCTCCGCCCATGCCCTACCAGTCTCCCATTTCACCCGGCCGCTCATGGTATGAGGATACTGCCGGCCAACGCCCGGAATATCCGGCGCTTGACGGCAGCCGGAAGGCTGATGTCGTCATCATCGGCGGCGGTTTCACCGGCCTGTCGGCGGCCGCACATCTCGCCAAGGCGGGCTGCAACGTCGTGCTGATCGAGGCGCATCGCTTCGGCGACGGCGCATCCGGCCGCAACGGCGGCCAGCTTGGTACCGGGCAACGCTCGTGGGCCGAAGAGCTGGAGGCCGAGTACGGCCTGACGCGGGCCAAAGCGCTGTTCGACATGGCCGAGGAAGCCAAGGCGCACCTGCTCGAATTTGCCGAGGCCAACAAGATCGACATCGACTACATGCCGGGCCAGATGTCGGTGGCGCACAAGAAGCGTTTCGTCGACGACTACAAGGCGCATGCCGAAATCATGGCAAACCGCTTCGACTATCCGCACCTTTCCTTCATGAACGCGAAGGAGACGGCGGAGCGGCTCGGTTCGACCCACTATTTCGGCGGCGTGCGCGATGCCGGCACCGGCCACATCCATCCGCTCAAACTGGTCGTCGGCACGGCGCGCGTCGCTGCCGAGGCCGGCGCGCACCTCCACGAGAACACGCCCGCGACCGGCATCGCCACCAATGGCGGCAAGGTCCAGGTGACGACACCGAAGGGCACGATCACGGCGGACAAGTGCCTGATCGCGGTAAACGCCTATGGCGGCACGCTTGAACCCGTCAGCGCCGCCCACATCATGCCGATCGGCTCCTTCATCGGCGCGACGGTTCCGCTCGGCGCCGACTCGCCCGTGCTGCCGGGCGGCGAATCCGTCGACGATTCACGCTTCGTCGTGCGCTATTTCCGCAAGTCGAAGGACGGTCGCCTGCTGTTCGGCGGGCGCGAGATCTACGCCGTCAGCGACCCCAAGGATATCCATATCGGCATCCGCCGGCAGATCGCCGAAATCTATCCGGTCCTGAACGATGTCGAGATCACCCATGGCTGGGGCGGTTATGTCGGCATCACCGTTCCGCGCAAGCCGTTCGTGCGCGAGGTCATGCCCAATGTCATTTCGGCCGGCGGCTATTCAGGCCACGGCGTCATGCTGTCGAATTTCGTCGGCAAACTTTATGCCGAAACTGTCGGCGGCAACCGCGACCGGCTGAAGCTGATCGAAGATCTCAAAATCCCGTCATTCCCCGGCGGGCGCACCTTGCGCACGCCGCTTCTGTTCCTCGCCTTGAACTGGTTCGCACTGCGCGACCGGTTCTGATTTCGCTTAGACAACTACCAGTTTCGATGCCATCTTCGCCGGCGGCCCGCCACGCATTCGGTTGGAATAAACTTGTCAGCAACAGCACTTTCAATCGTTCTCTTCGCCGCCCTGCTTCATGCGAGCTGGAACGCCGTGGTCAAGGCCGCGCCGGACCGTGCCCTGACGCTTGCCGCAGTATCGGGCATGCACGCGCTGGCGGGCGTGGTGCTGATCTGCATTTCAGGCGCGCCATCCTCGGTGAGCTGGCTGCTGATCCTGACGTCGACCGCAATTCACTACGCTTACTATGTCTTTCTGTTCCATGCCTATCGACTGGGAGACCTTGGTCAGGTCTACCCAATCTCGCGCGGCATGGCCCCGGCCTTGGTTGCGCTTGGCGCCTTTTTTCTTATCGATGAAAAACTGACCACCTTGGGGTGGGTCGGCCTTGGTCTCGTCACCTTCGGCATAGGCTTGCTTGCCCTGCAGAGAGGCGCCGCCGGGGCCAACCGCAAGGCCATTGGGGTGGCAGTGCTGCTCGGCACCAGCATCGCAGCATACTCCGTGGCAGACGGCATTGGCGTGCGGTTGTCCGACAACCCCACCGGCTATATGGGCTGGCTTTTCCTGCTGGAATCACCTGTCACCTTCGCCATCCTGTGGACACGCAAGAAGGCCGGGATTGCCTTTAGCTGGCGCATTTTCGGCATCGGCCTGGTCGGCGGACTGTTCGCCGTCACCGCCTACGGCCTCGTGCTTTATGCCAAGACCATTGCGCCCATCGGTGCGGTCTCGGCCGTGCGGGAATCCAGCGTCATCATCGCCGCCCTTATCGGCACGATTGTCTTCCACGAAAGGCCGTGGAAGGGCCGCATGATCGCGGCCGCCGTGGTTGCAGCCGGCGTGCTTACCCTCGCAAGCTCCGGATAACGGCCTCTGACGAGAACCCGTCAGGCCGACAAAGCCTGCTCGATATCGGCGATGAGGTCGTCGGCGTCCTCAATGCCGGCGGACAGTCTCACCAGCGAATCCGAGATGCCGATCGCCGCGCGCTGCTCGGCGGGAATGGAGCCGTGCGTCATCAGCGCCGGATGCTCGATCAGGCTTTCGACGCCGCCAAGGCTCTCGGCCAGCGCAAACAGGTGCACATGTTCCAGGAAGCGCTTGGTGCCGACGAGATCGCGGTCGAGCTCGAACGTAACCATGCCGCCGAAGGCGTGCATCTGGGCCTTGGCTACGGCGTGCTGCGGATGGCTTTCAAGGCCGGGATAGATGACGCGGCGGACATCGGAGCGCGCCTCCAGCCAGCGCGCGATCTTCAGCCCGTTCTGCGAATGGCGCTCGACGCGCAGCGCCAGCGTTTTCAGGCCACGCAAGGCGAGGAAACTGTCGAACGGTCCCGAAATTGCGCCAACCGCGTTCTGCAGGAACTTCAGCTTGTCGCGCAGCTCGGCATTTTCCCCGACAACGACCGTGCCGCCGATCATGTCGGAATGGCCGTTGAGATATTTGGTGGTCGAATGGACGACGAGGTCGATGCCCAGTTCCAGCGGGCGCTGGATGTAGGGGCTGCAGAAGGTGTTGTCGGCAACGGCAATGACGCCCTTGCGCTTGGCAAGCGCTGCAACCGCCTCGAGATCGACAATGCGCAGCAGCGGATTGGTCGGCGTCTCGACCCACAGCATCTTCGTATCTGGCCGGATCGCCGCCTCGACCTTGGCAAGGTCGGTGAAGTCGACGAAGGTGACCTGAAGGCCCGCCGAGCGCTTGCGCACCCGTTCCAGCAGGCGGAAGGTGCCGCCATAGATGTCGTCGGTGGCGACGATATGCGCACCCGCATCGAGCAGCTCGAACACATTGGCGATCGCGGCGAGGCCGGACGCATAGGCAAAGGCGGCCGAGCCGCTTTCGAGATCGGCTATGGCGCGCTCGAAAGCGAAGCGGGTCGGGTTCTGGCTGCGCGCATATTCAAAACCCTTGTGTACGCCGGGGCTCTGCTGGGCGTAGGTCGAGGTGGCGTAGATCGGCACCATCACCGCGCCCGTTGTTGGGTCGTGGCTCTGGCCGCCATGGATTGTGCGGGTCGAAAAGGCGAGGCGGTTCCTGCCTTTTTGCGGCTGGTCGGTCATTTTGAACGTCTCAAATGGTTGATCAGGTCGATACGGGTGATAA
Source organism: Mesorhizobium sp. FG116 (assembly GCF_057809835.1). Classification (NCBI taxonomy): domain Bacteria; kingdom Pseudomonadati; phylum Pseudomonadota; class Alphaproteobacteria; order Hyphomicrobiales; family Phyllobacteriaceae; genus Mesorhizobium; species Mesorhizobium sp. FG116. The sequence goes on along the minus strand of NZ_JBMDKS010000016.1, from coordinate 94,093 downwards.
GGCCGACAAATTCATCGCCGTCAAAGACGATTGCGACCTCGTTGCGGTCGAAAACCGGCAAAAGCGCATCAAGTGTCTGGCTGGCCTGCAATGTATGCAGTTCCGAGGTCATGGCGGTGCGCACCGGGCCTTCGAACCGCTGCCAGCGGCCCTGATAGTCGCCATCGACCTTGCCGAGTATATCGCCTTCGTCGATGATGCCGACCAGCCTGCCATTCTCAAGCACCGGCAGTTGCGAAACGTCGCCTCGGCGCATGCGGCCATAGGCGGTCAAAAGCGTATCGTCCGGGCCTACGAAGACGGTGCCGCCCTCGCGATGTGAACGGGCGACGAGATCGCTCAGATCGCCATGCTGCTCGCGCTCGGCCAAGCCCTGTTCAGCCAGCCAGAAGTCGTCGAACACCTTGGACAGGTACTTGTTGCCGCTGTCGCAAACGAAAGTGACGACGCGCTTCGGCGTCTGCTGCTCGCGGCAGTAGCGAAGCGCGGCGGCCAAAAGCGTTCCCGACGAAGAGCCGGCCAGAATGCCTTCCTTGGACAGCAGGTCACGCGCCGCCAGCATCGAATGACGATCCGAGATCGTATAGGCCTGCTTCACCAGCGAAAGGTCGGCATTCGGTGGCACGAAGTCCTCGCCGATGCCCTCGACCGTCCAGCTTCCGGCCTGTTCCAGCTTGCCGGTCTTGACCAGCGGCGCCAGCACCGAGCCGGCCGGATCGGCCAGCACCATCTCGGTTTTCGGCGACACCTCGGCGAAGAACCTGCCGAGACCGGTAAGCGTACCGCCCGAGCCTACACCGACGACCACCGCATCGACGTCGCCGTCAAGCTGCTGCCAGATCTCCGGCCCGGTCGTGGTCTCATGTGCCAGCGGGTTGGCCGGATTGGCAAACTGGTTGACGTAGAACGATCCCGGCGTCTCGGCGGCGATCTTCTCGGCCATGTCCTGATAATATTCCGGATGGCCCTTGCCGACGTCGGAGCGGGTCAGCCGCACCTCGGCGCCCAGCGCGCGCAGGTGCTGCACCTTCTCGCGCGACATCTTGTCTGGCACGACGAGGATGATGCGATAGCCCTTCGGGATGCCGACCTGTGCAAGGCCAAGACCGGTGTTGCCCGCCGTCGCCTCGATGATGACGCCACCCTTCGCCAACCGGCCGTCGCGTTCGGCCGCGGCAATCATCGAGCGGGCGATGCGATCCTTGATCGAGCCGCCCGGGTTCTGGCTCTCAAGCTTGATAAACAGGCGGCAGCGCCCGGTGTCGAACTTGGTCAGTTCCACCACCGGCGTCTCGCCGATCAGGTCGAGAACCGAGCCATAGGGCGGCCTCACCCGGTCGAATGCGGCATTCTGTTCGATTTTTGCGGTGCGCGTCATCGGATAGCTCCTTTGGCTCCGATGGGCGCACTGATCGCAGACCTTGGCCTGCCTTGTCCAAGATGAAAATTCCAATATTATTCAAATATTGGAATTTTGTTCTATCATAGAGCGGTTTTAGTCGGCTTCGGCGTAATGTCCGACCAATCAGGCGGCGCGATCGTCCGTCGAGGCGTCGCCATGGGCGTCCTCGTCGATTTCCACCGCGTCTTCGAGACGCGAGGCGATCAGCTCCTGGATGTCACCGACTTCTTCCTGGATGTCTTCCATCGGAATCCCGGCTTCGGCCGCCTTGGCGGCGCATTCGCGGGCAAGCGTTTCAGCGTGCTGCTCGATCTTTATCGGCAAGGCCGGAGACTGGCACTTCTCGCCGATCCATTCCTGAAGGAACTTGATCGCATGTTCACTCATTCCACTGCCCTGCACTTCCTGGTCTTCGTTGCTCTAAACGTGCGGCGTCCCGAAAAGATGCCGATTGCTTTCAAACTGCGTTGCCATTCATCAGGCGTACCATATCGACAGCCCAAGGCCTGAAGGAGTTGCGGGTTTCAACAGATTGATTGGGAAGGGATGGTACCGTTGGCTGGGATCGAACCAGCGACCTCCGGATCCACAATCCGGCGCTCTAACCAGCTGAGCTACAACGGCACATCTGCATGGCCCGATCGGCTGAAAGTCCATCCTTTGCGATAAGCTTTGTCGTTCGGCGAAGCGTCAATACGGGTTAATGGAGTCTAATTCAAGCGATTTGGAAGGGCAAAAGGTCGCTTGCGCGATTCGCCCCTTTTCTCACCTTGCGGCAGGCAAAGAAAAAGGCCGGCGGGAGGAGGTGCCGACCTTTTCCTTTATAGGCCAGCGGAATGCGCTGGCCGCTTCGCCCGGCAGATGGAGGGAGGAGGAACCACCCGCCGGGTATTGTTTGACGGCCGAAACCGGCGCGCCCAAGAAAGTTACGCGACCTTGAGTTCCTTGAAGGTCTTTTCGAAGACGGCCTTGACCGGCTTGGAGACGTCTTCGGCAGCCTTCGAAGCGGCAGCCTGGAAGTCCTTGGCCTGCTCGACGCTCTGCTCGAAACGCTGACGCAGGAAAGCGGTCTGCAGTTCGACGACTTCCGACAGCGACTTGGCGCCGACGAGAGCCTCGAGGTGCGAGAAGTTGGCTTCCGCGTTGGTGCGCAGTGCCGAGATCGCCTTCAGCGACAGGTCGCTGGTAGCCGACTTGGCGGTCTCGTAGGTGGTCTCGAGAACCTTCTGGGCCTCTTCCGAACCGGTCTTCAGCTTGGCATAGGCCTCTTTCGACTGCTCAACGCCCTTTTCGGCGAAAGCGCGGATCTGGTCGGTGGCCTTGGAAGCGTCAAAGCTCGGGAATTCGACATTGCCAATGAAGTCGGCGCTCTTCGTCTTGGTCATTTTCCATCCTTTCGGGGGCAGCGGCTTTAGCTCAAAGCCGTCTCGTTCATGTATGATGGGCATATATAGCACGATTTTTGTGCATTGCAATATTTTTGTTGCAGCGCAATATTTTTGCCGGCTTGCGGCGTTAACCACGTGGCCAGATTTCGGCGTCCAAACGCGGTGGCTTGTGGACGTTCGCGCCATCGGCTTTTATTAACAAAGCGTTAACTGCAAACTGCCAGACCTGCGAGGGTTCTCCAAGCGCATGCCGTCCGACAGCTACTCCTTCCTCGACGTTGCCGTACTCGACGCGGTGCGCCAGCGCTTTGCCGCAGGCGACGCGCTGGTCATCCTGGCGGCGGACCTGGAGCAGGTTTTGTGGGCGAACGGCCCGGGCGCGGCCCTGCTCGGATATCCGGACATCGAGCGTATCATCGGCGAATCATCCGGCCTGTCCGCGGTCGCGCGCCGGCAGATCATGGCAACCTCGGGCTATCCCGATATCGGCAGCAACCGCTCGCTGATGGTGCGGCTCACCAGCGGCATGACCAGCCGGGCCGTCGGCTTCCTGGCCAGCAGCATCACGCTGCCCGACGGCGAAAAGGCCATCCTGCTGGCCGTCGCCCCGGAACAGGACGAACAGGCCAACGCATCTGAGCGCACCGCGAAAGCCATCGGCGGCTTCGCAGAAGACGGCCATTTCCTCGCCTTCATCAATGGACAAGGTGACATCGAAACCGCCTCGGCGGATTTCGCCAAGCTCGGCATTCCCGCCTCGACGCTGGCCACGCTGGTGCGCGAGGTCGCCAACGAACGCGACCGCATCGTCAAGCGCCTCGTCACCGTCGGCAGGAAATCCTATCCCGCAGGCATCGCACGGCTCACCGACGATCCCACCCGCCACCTTCTCGTCGTCATCGACGAAGGGCAGAGCGACGAGGCCGACGCAGAACCGCCGGTCGAGGTGGTTTCCCCTCCAAGCGCCGTTCAAGCCACCACCGAGAGGCCAGAAAAGCATCATCACGACCATTGGTATTTCAGCGATAGCGAGGTCGATACCGGCCCGGGCCAGCCGGCTGAGGCAAAGACGCCGGATACCGAACAGGCAGCCGACGAGGCAGAACAGGAACCGGCCCAGCGCAATGCCAGCCCTGTTCGCTTTGTCTGGCGCACCGATGCCGATGGCCGTTTCAGTTCGGTCTCGCCGGAATTTGCCGACGCGCTTGGCCAACCGGCTGCCGATGTCGTCGGACGCCGCTTCAAGGATGTCGCCACCACATTCGGTCTCGATCCGTCGGGCGAAATCTCAGGCCTGCTCGAACGCCGCGACACCTGGTCCGGCCGCTCGGTCTGGTGGCCGCTTTCCGGCACCGACCTGAAAGTGCCCGTCGATCTGGCAGCGCTACCCGTCTACAACCGCAACCGCGAGTTCGAGGGTTTTCGCGGCTTCGGCGTTGCCCGCATGGGCGATGCGATCGCCGATCCGGAAGGCATCGGCACGGTGCTGGTTCCGAACCAGCCTGCGCCAACTGAAGAACCGGCGCTGCCGCAAGCCTCGCCACCATCGGAAGCGCCAACAGCCGATCCGTTCCAGGGCGAGGTGCCGGCTCTCGAAATCACGCCAAAGCCGGAGCGACGCTTCACTGACAAGATCATCCGGCTTGCGGAACACCGCCCGGCAGCCAACGACAAGGGCCTGTCTTCGATTGAACGCAGCGCGTTTCGCGAGATCGGCGAGCGGTTAAAGAAGGTCAGCGAACCCGAGACGCCCCCGGCAACAGAAACGTCTTCGTCGTCGGTCACCGGCAACGAAGTCGAACGCGCGGACACGGTTGAAAAGCTGGAGAGCGACGTTTCGCCTGAAGGCCATGCCGCCGAACCCGTTCAGCCAGCGCCTGCTGCGCATGGCTCGTTGCTCGACTACGCATCTACCGAAGCCGACGACAGCGACGACGACGACATGGCCGCCGCCGATTTGCGCGACGCCGAATATCGCGAACCGGAAGCTGGCGCCGGTCCAGCGCAAGCTGTTCCAGCCGATCTTGAGGCAGCGCCTGCCGCACCTGCCCGCGCAGAGGCCCCGCAATGGCCGTTGCAGATCGGCGGTTTCCTGCCATCGGCCTTCGCAAAAGGCGACCCCGACACGCCCGACGTCTCGATCCTCGCCAAGCTGCCGGTCCCGGTGTTGATCCATTCCGGCGACGTGCTGCACTATGCCAATGACGAGTTCCTCGATCTCGCCGGCTTTGAGACGCTCGACGAACTCGATGATGCCGGCGGGCTCGATGCCCTTTTCGCCGAGCCTTATGGCGGCGACGCTGCCGACGACAGCGATCGTTCGCTGCGGCTCAGGGGCCGGGACGGCAGCGAGTTTCCGGTCGAAGCGATCCTGCGTTCGGTGCCATGGCAGGAGCGCAAGGCGCTGCTTCTGGTGGTGCGCCGCACCGGCGAAACACGTGCGCCCGCCGCACCCGCCGCTCCGGTCATGCCGGCGATAACCAACGTTGCTCCGCAGCCCGAGGTTTCGGAACTCAAGGCGCGCATCGCCGAAATGCGCACCATCATCGACACCGCCACCGACGGCGTGGTGCTGATCGGCCGCGACGGCAACATCCGCTCGATCAGCCGACCGGCCGAAGCCCTGTTCGGCTTTGACACGGAAGAGGTAAACGGCAAGCCGTTTGCCTCGCTGTTTGCCATCGAGAGCCAGCGCGCCGCGCGCGACTATCTCGCGGGCCTCTCCGAACACGGCGTCGCCAGCGTTCTCAACGATGGGCGCGAGGTCATCGGCCGCGAGGCGCAGGGCCGTTTCATCCCGTTGTTCATGACCATCGGCCGCCTGCCCGGCGACAGCGGCTTCTGCGCCGTCGTGCGCGATATCACCCAGTGGAAGCGGGCCGAGGAAGACCTGACCCAGGCGCGCGCCGTGGCCGAGCGGGCATCCTCGCAAAAAACCGATTTCCTCGCCCGCATCAGCCACGAGATCAGGACGCCGCTCAACGCCATCATCGGCTTTTCCGAACTGATGGTGGACGAGAAGTTCGGTCCCGTCGCCAACGACCGCTACCGCGACTACCTGCGCGACATCAACCGCTCCGGCAACCATGTGCTCGACCTGGTCAACGACCTGCTCGACATCTCCAAGATCGAGGCCGGCCAGCAGGACATGGCCTATGAAGCGGTTTCGCTCAACGACACGCTGGCGGAGACGGTCGCGCTGATGCAGCCGCAGGCCAACCGCGAGCGCGTCATCATCCGATCGAGCTTCGCATCAAGACTGCCCGAGGTGGTGGCCGACCTGCGCAGCGTGCGCCAGATCGCGCTCAACATCCTGTCCAACGCCATCCGCTACACGCAGGCCGGCGGCCAGGTCATCGTCTCGACTGCCTATGAAATTTCGGGCGACGTGGTGCTGCGTGTGCGCGACACCGGCATCGGCATGACGCAGGCCGAGATCGAACAGGCGCTGAAGCCGTTCAAGCAGATCAACGCGCTGAAGCGCGGCCGCGGCGACGGCACCGGGCTTGGCCTGCCGTTAACCAAGGCGATGGTCGAAGCCAACCGCGCCCGCTTCACCATCAGCTCTACGCCCGGCGAAGGAACGCTGGTCGAGGTCGCCTTCCCGTCGACGCGGGTGCTGGCCGAGTAACTTTACTCATCCGAAGCGTATTCTTGTTGTGCAAAGAAAAAGGCGCCCTGGAGGGCGCCTGAGTTTTTGGAATTTGTCACAACGGGCTTGAGCGAATTCTGCACCTTGGCCGGGCCGCGGAACGGGATTTCTCCCTCAAGTTACCCGCGACTATCGGGGCGGGGGCGTTAACAAATCCTTACCAGCCTACTGAAAACTTTACGAATCTGTACCACAACTGAAGTTTAGGTAAATTTGTCCGTTCAGCTTTCATTTACCATTGTCTGGCGAGCCTTCACCTCAGCTCGCAAGCTGGGGCAGGTCCCTGAACAGGTCGAGCGCCTCGGGGTTTGCCAGCGCTTCCTTGTTCTTCACGCTGCGGCCGTGGACGATGTCGCGCACGGCAAGTTCGGTGATCTTGCCTGACTTGGTGCGCGGAATATCGGTGACCGCAACGATGCGCGCCGGAACGTGGCGCGGGCTGGCGCCGGTGCGGATTTTCGTCCTGATGCGCTTTTCCAAGGCCTCGTCCAGTTCGACGCCGGGTGCCAGCCGCACGAACAGCACCACCCGCACGTCATTGTCGAAATCCTGGCCGATGCACAGCGCTTCGAGGATTTCAGGCATCTGCTCGACCTGGTTGTAGATCTCCGCCGTACCGATCCTCACTCCGCCCGGATTGAGCGTCGCATCCGAGCGTCCGTGGATGATGATGCCGCCATGGCCGGTCCATTCGGCGAAGTCGCCATGGCACCAGATATTGTCGAAGCGCTCGAAATAAGCGCCGTGATATTTCTTGCCTTCGGGATCGTTCCAGAAGCCGATCGGCATGGCCGGGAACGGCCTTGTGCAAACCAGTTCGCCCTTCTCCTGCCGGATCGGCTTGCCGTCGTCGTCCCAGACATCGACCGCCATGCCGAGACCCGGCCCCTGTATCTCGCCCTCCCATACCGGTTCGGTCGGAACGCCGAGCACGAAGCACGACACGATGTCGGTGCCGCCCGAGATCGAAGCCAGATGCACGTCGCGCTTGATGCCTTCATAGACGAAGCGGAAATCTTCCGGCGACAGCGGCGAACCGGTCGAGGAGATGGTTCGCACGCTGGCGAGGTCATGGCTCCTGATCGGCTTGAGATCAGCCTTGCGCACCGAATCGATGAATTTGGCCGAGGTGCCGAAATAGGTCATCTTCTCGGCATCGGCATAGTCGAACAGCACGTTGCCGCTCGGATAGAACGGCGAGCCGTCATAGAGCAGCAGCGTCGCCCCGGTCGCCAGTCCGGTCACCAGCCAGTTCCACATCATCCAGCCGCAGGTGGTGAAGTAGAAGAAGCGGTCGCCTTCGACCAGTCCGGCATGTAGCCGATGCTCCTTGGCGTGCTGGATCAGCGTGCCGCCGGCCGAATGCACGATGCATTTGGGAATGCCCGTCGTGCCCGACGAAAACAGGATGAACAGCGGATGCGAGAACGGCAGCCGCTCGAACGTCACCTCCTTGATGGCGAAGGGTTCGATGGCGTCGTTCAGCGCCACGGCCTTGTCGATCGAACCGGCAACATCGCCGGAGGTGCCGAGATAGTCGACGATCAGCACCTTTTTCACGCTGGCAATCTTGGCCGAAACCGCCGCCACCTTGTCGGCCACCTCGATCGCCTTGCCATTATACCAATAACCGTCCGGCGCGATGAAGATCACCGGCTCGATCTGGCCGAAGCGGTCGAGCACGCCCTGCTCGCCGAAATCCGGCGAACAGGACGACCAGACCGCGCCAAGCGAAGTCGCCGCCAGCATGGCCGCAATCGTTTCGGGCATGTTCGGCATCATTGCCGCAATGCGGTCGCCCTCTTTGACCCCGAGCGAGGAAAACAACTGCTGCAGGCGTGAGACCAGCGCATGAAGCTCGTTCCACGACAGCCGCCGCTCAACCTTGTCCTCGCCGCGAAACACCATCGCAGTTCCCGATCCGCTGGTGGCGAGCAGGTTCTCGGCAAAATTCAGCCTTGCCTCGGGGAAGAATCGCGCACCCGGCATCTTGTCGCCCTCGGCAAGCACGGTCTCGCCCTTGTCGCCGACCACGCCGCAGAAATCCCAGACCAGATCCCAGAAGTCCTCCGGTTGCGTCACCGACCATTGGTGCAGTTCGGCATAGGACGAAAATGCTCTTCCCGCCCGCGCTTCCGCCTTGGCGGTGAACGCCGTCAAGGGTGCTGCCTCGATGCGCTCGGCGCTCGGCTCCCACAGGGGCGTTGAAGTGGTCATCGTCCATCCTCCATCTGCGCCACAATCACCTTGGCAAAGGCGGCAGCGCCATTTCGCAGTGTCGGCAACGGTTAAGCATATTGGCAAGCAGCAGGGCAAGCATGTGTCCCGCAGCGCCCATCGATGTGGGCAATGCGCCATAGCGAAGTCATAAAGACTTGAAATGCATCGGCCACCGGTTACACCTTGCGTCGGCTTGGCGGAACGCAAAGAAGGGGCGAGATGCCATCATCCTGGATGCGACGTGGCGTATGGGCGGCCGCCCTTGTCGGGCTCGTCGCCGTGCTGGTGTTCGTGGCGCTGCCCTTCATCGCCTCGACGCGGATCGTGCGCGACCGCATCGCCTGGGAGATGAGCGCGTGGAGCGGTTACCGCGTCACCATTGCCGGCGCGCCGCAAATCGAGGTGTGGCCGCAGTTTCGCGCCATCCTGACCCAGGTCGCCCTTTCGAAATGGACCGATGCCAGCGAACAGCCGGTGATCGAGGCCGAGCGCATCGAGGTCGGCCTGTCGGCAATGGCCGCGCTGCGCGGCGATGTCGTGTTTTCCTCGGCCCGCCTTATCCGCCCCACGATCCGGGTCGAGCGCACGGCCACCGGCCTTTACCTGCCCGCCCTGCCGGAAGGCGGCCGCATCAGCCGCTCCGTCAATGCCGCCCGCGCGCTTCTGGCCGCCGATCCGGCCAATCCCGATCTCGGCAGGCTGCCCGCCGATCCTCTCGGCATGTTCGAATTCCGCGACGGCCGCATCGTCGCTTCGCTCAACGGCAAGGAAGACGAGATCGCCACCAGCCTGACCGGGCAGGCAAGCTGGTCTGCGATGAACAGCAGCGCATCGCTCAGCGCGTCCGGCATCTGGCATGGCGAAGGCGTGACGCTGGAGGCATCGTCGCCCAAGCCGCTCCTGCTCGCCGCCGGCGGTCCCGCCCCCTTCACGCTGAATTTCAAGGCAGCGCCCGCCAGCCTGTCGTTCGACGGAACGGCGAGCCTTTCCGCCAATGCCTATGTCGACGGCCAAGTGAAATTCTCCGCGCCGTCGCTCAGGCGCATGCTGGACTGGTCGGGGACCGGCATTGCGCCCGGTGCAGCAATCGGCTCGGTCTCCATTTCAAGCAAGGTTTCCGGCAGTGCCGGCCGGCTGAAATTCGACAGCGCCGAGATCGTCCTCGACAAGAACCCCGGCATGGGCGCGCTCGATTTCGCGCTTGCCGAGGGACGCCCGGTCGTTTCCGGCACGCTCGCCTTCGACACGCTCGACCTCGGCTCGTTCCTGTCCGCGTTCACGCCGCTGGCGTCCTCCGCCGGCCAGGTTTCAGGCGAAATCGACACCTCTTTCGCCGACCGGCTCAACCTGGATCTCAGGCTTTCGGCGGCTCATGCCATGGCCGGAGCGATTCCGCTCGCCGAGGTCGCCGCGACCGCACAGGTCAAGAACGGCCTTGCCGCTTTTGACGTTTCGGATGCCGTGGCCTTCGGCGGCAATGTGCAGACCAGCCTGCGCTTCGACCGCGATCCGGGCGGCACGCAGGTCGAGATGCGGCTGCTTGCCTCCGACATCAATGGCGGCGCCTTCGGCGCGGCAACAGGCATGTCGCGGCTGATGCCGACCGGCAAGGGAACGATCTCGGTCATTCTCAAGGGCCCCGGCAAGGGTTGGAATTCCGTACTGGAAAACGCCGACGGCTCGATCACGGCAAACTTCGGAGCCGGCGCGCTGCCCGGCCTCAACCTGCCGGCGTTCCTCAAGCGCAATTCCGAGCGCGGCTTCTTCCCGCTCGACGACGTCGACGACGGCACCGTCGCAATCGACGGCGCGGAGTTGAAGGCGAGCATTGCCAAGGGCGTAATCCGCATCGACAAGGCGCAGGCCATGTCGGGCAAGTCGCGGCTGTGGCTGACCGGCATCATGCCCTATGCCGGACGCGGCCTTGCCCTTTCCGGCGGCATCGCCGACACTACCGCGCCTGCAGCTCCGGCGACCGGCGAAACCGCTGTCGCAGCTCCCGCGAACCTGCCCCAGTTCTTCGTCGGCGGAAGCTGGAGCAGGCCGTTCATCTCACCGGTAACGCCGGCAGCTCCTGCCCAATAGAGACCAAGTCAGCCCCGCTGCGCCGCCTGCTCGTCGCGCCGTCTCTGGACCTCGCGCTGCTTGTTGACGACGGAGGCCGCAAGAACCCCCACGGCGACAATCGCGATCAGGATCGTGCAGGCCGCATTGATTTCAGGCGTCACGCCAAGGCGCACCTGGCTGTAGATCTTCATCGGCAGTGTGGTCGCGCCCGGACCGGAGGCGAAGCTCGCAATGACCAGATCGTCGAGCGAGAGGGTGAAGGCGAGCATCCAACCCGAGATCACCGCCGGCGCGATCACCGGCAGCGTGATCTGGAAAAATGTCTTCACCGGCGGCGCGCCAAGATCCATCGCCGCCTCTTCAAGCGAGCGGTCGAAGGACAACAGGCGCGACTGCACAACCACGGCAACGAAGCACATCGAAAAGGTGATGTGGGCAAGCGTGACGGTGAGGAAGCCGCGATCGAGGCCGACCGCAACGAACAAAAGCAGCAGCGACAGGCCGGTGATCACTTCCGGCATCACCAGCGGCGCAAACACCATGCCGGTGAACAGGACGCGGCCGCGGAAGCGCGTGTAGCGCGTCAGCACAAGTGCCGCCAGCGTGCCGAGCACGGTCGCGACCGAAGCCGAGACCAGCGCGACGCGGATCGTCACCCAGGCCGCATCCATCAGGCCCTGGTTGTGGAACAGCGAGGTGTACCACTTGGTCGAGAAGCCGCCCCAGACGGTGACGAGCTTGGAAGCGTTGAACGAGAAGATGACGAGCAGGACGATGGGCAGATAGAGGAACGCAAAGCCCAGCACGATCGAGGTAATGTTGAAACGGCTCCAGGTCGTGTTCATGTCAGCGATCCTGTTCCTGGGCCTTGGCCTGCGCGTGCTGGAACAAGACGATGGGGATAACCAGAACAAGCAGCAGGATGGTGGCCACCGCCGAGGCAACCGGCCAGTCGCGGTTGTTGAAGAACTCGTTCCACAGCGTGCGGCCGATCATCAGCGTCTGCGATCCGCCGAGCAGGTCGGGAATGACGAACTCGCCAACGGCGGGAATGAAGACCAGAAGACAGCCGGCGATCACGCCGGGCAGCGACAGCGGGAAGGTGATCTTCCAGAACGCGCCGATCGGCGTACAGCCCAGATCGTTGGCCGCCTCGATCAGCGAATTGTCCATCTTCTCCAGCGTCGAATAAAGCGGCAGCACCATGAAGGGCAGGTAGGAATAGACAATGCCGATGAAGATGGCGGTGTAGGTGTTGAGGATGATCAGCGGCTCGGAAATCACGCCGACGCCCATCAGGAACTGGTTGAGCAGGCCTTCGGGCTTCAGGATGCCGATCCAGGCGTAGACGCGGATCAGGAACGAGGTCCAGAACGGCAGGATCACCAGCATCAACAGCGTCGGCCTGAGCGAAGCCGGCGCACGCGCCATGCCGTAGGCGATCGGATAGCCGACCAGAAGGGTCAGGAAGGTCGATATGCCGGCGATGACGACGCTGGAGACGTAGGCGTTGAAATAAAGCGCGTCTTCCGTCAGCCAGACATAATTGTCGAAGCTCAGCTGTTTCAGCGCATCCGTGAACCCCGCAAGGCCGGCCCCGAAATCGAGCGCCGGCGTATAGGGCGGCATCGAGATCGCCGTCTGCGACAGCGATATCTTGAAGACGATGACGAAAGGAATGAGGAAGAAGAACAGCAGCCAGCAATAGGGAACGAGGATGACGAGGCGGGACGCAATGCCCGACAAAAGACGGGCGCCTGCGGATTTTTCCGCATCGGCTGAAAGGCTGGCGGGGACGGACGCGGCGGCATTGGTCATGGCCGCCTCCTAGCGCGTCAAGACAACGCCGGCGTCAGGCCGGAAGGACACCCAGGCACGGTCGTTCCAGGTCAGCGGATCTTCGACGATACGCGCCGCGTTCATCGTGCTGGCGCGCACCACCTGCCCGTCCTCAAGCTTGACGTGGTAGACCGTCATGTCGCCGAGATAGGCGATATCGTAGATCTCGCCTTCCAGCGCGTTGACGTCGTCGGCCGGCTTCTTTGACGACACCTTGATCTTTTCCGGACGAATGGCGAAGGCGACGTTGGCGCCCTTGGCAGCATCGCCGGCATTTTCGACCAGAATCTGGGCTCCGGTCGATCCGGTGATGCGGGCCGTCTTCTCGGTCCGCTCGGCAACAGAGCCTTCGAACATGTTCACATTGCCGACGAAACCGGCAACGAAGCGCGAATTGGGCGCCTCATACACTTCGGCGGGCGTCGCAACCTGCATCACCTCGCCCTTGTCCATGATGGCGATGCGGTCGGCCATAGTCATGGCCTCCTCCTGGTCGTGGGTGACGACGACGAAGGTCAGGCCAAGTTCCTGCTGCAGGTCCATCAGCTCAAACTGCGTTTCCTCGCGCAGCTTCTTGTCGAGCGCGCCAAGCGGCTCGTCGAGCAAAAGCACCTTCGGGCGCTTGGCGACGGAACGGGCAAGCGCCACGCGCTGGCGCTGGCCGCCCGAGAGCTGATGCGGCTTGCGCTGGGCGAAGCGCTCGAGCTTGACCAGCTTGAGCATCTCGGCAACGCGGGCGTCGATGTCGGCCTTGGCCATGCCGTCCTGCTTCAGGCCGAAGGCGATGTTCTTCTCCACCGTCATATGCGGAAACAGCGCATAGGACTGGAACATCATGTTGACCGGCCGCCGGTAAGGCTGAATGCCGCGCAAATCCTGTCCGTCGAGCAGGATGCGCCCTTCGGTCGGCTCCTCGAAGCCGGCCAGCATCCTGAGCAAAGTCGACTTGCCGCAGCCGGACGCGCCCAGAAGCGCGAAGAACTCGCGCTCGAAGATCGTCAGCGACAGGTTGTTGACGGCGGTGAAATCGCCGAAGCGCTTGGTGACGTTTTCAAAGCGGATATACGGCTTTGCATCCGGATCGTTCCACGGTGCAAAATCCCTGCGTATGCTGCCCAGTGACTTCATGTCCCACTCCGTCCCTGCTTGCCCTTCGGCTTGTACGCTTTTGTGAAATCTGCGCTTTTTGAGATGGCCCCGGCAGCATGCCACCGGGGCCTTATCATGCCGGTTACTGACCGGTGACGACCTTGGTCCAGCTGCGCGTAAACAGGCGCTGGGTCTTCGGATCGAGAGGCGTGTTGACGAACAGCTTGGCCAGCACGTCCTCCGGCGGATAGACAGCCGGATCGTCGCGCACTTCGGCGTCGAGGAATTCCTGCGAGGCCTTGTTGCCGTTGGCGTAGTAGACATAGTTCGACGACTTGGCGATCACTTCCGGCCGCATCATGTAGTTGAGGAACTCGTGCGCCTCGGCGACGTGCGGGGCATCGGCAGGGATAGCCATCTGGTCAAACCACATCTGCGTGCCTTCCTTCGGAATGGCATAGGCCAGCTCGACGCCGTTCTTCGCCTCGTCGGCGCGGTCACGCGCCTGGAAGATATCACCCGACCAGCCGACGGCTGCGCAGATGTCGCCATTGGCAAGGCCGTTGATGAATTCCGAGGAATGGAACTTGCGCACGAAGGGGCGCACCGCCAAAAGCGCCTCCTCGGCCTTGGCGATGTCTCCGGCCTCATGGCTGTCTGGATTCAAGCCAAGATAGGCCAGCGTCACCGGGATCATGTCGGTCGGCGAGTCGAGGAAGTTGATGCCGCAGTCCTTCAGCTTGGCCGCCTGCTCCGGATCGAAGACCGCCTTCCAGCTATCGATCTTGTCGGTGCCCAGCACCTCCTGGATCTTCTTGATGTTGTAGCCGATGCCGATCGTGCCCCACATGTAGTTGATCGAATATTCGTTGCCGGGGTCGAAGATCGCGGTGCGCTCGGAAACCACGTCCCACATGTTCTTGAGGTTGGGCAGCTTCGACTTGTCGAGCTTCTGGTAGACGCCGGCCTGGATCTGGCGGGCGAGGAAGCTTCCCGTCGGCACCACGACGTCATAGCCGCTGCCGCCGGCCAAAAGCTTGGTTTCGAGGATTTCGTTGGAATCGTAGACGTCATAGACGACCTTGATGCCGGTTTCCTTGGTGAAGTCCTCAATGATCGAGGAATCGATATAGTCCGACCAGTTGTAGACGTTGACCACGCGCTCCTGCGCCTGTGCCGCAAATGCAAAGGTTACGGCCGCTACCGCGGTCGTGGCGACGAGCCAGCTTGACTTGATGTTCATGCAATTCTCCCATTACAGATATTTTCAGCGCCAGTTCGCGGCGTAACCGCTAATGGCAGACATGTGCCTCAATCTATTGAGCTTTTTGGCTTCCAGCAAGCGGCATTTGGCCGCTAGGGAAGCGGTTGTTTCGAGAAGGCGGGGCAGCAGCTCGCGCGGCGGCACAGTTCCAATCCGGGTGCTTCCGGACAATCCATGAGTTTGGCCAGCCGTGTGAAGACTGGTTGGAACAAGGGGCAAGATCAGCCTGTCTCGTTGTTGCCTTTGCCCCAGCCTGCCCGCCGTTTCGATAACTTGTCAATGGTCAAGCACTGTGGCCCGGGTTCAGGCCCGTCACAAAAGGGCGAGCCGGATGGGTCAGTTGGGAGAAGGCAAGCCGGTGACGCCTGGGCGCGATGGCTGTGTCTGGCGCTTGAATTCGAGCACGAGGTGGACGAACAGCGCGATGAAAACCACCCCGCCGCCGATGATGGTGCGGCCCGACGGGATCTCGCCATGCGCCAGCCAGACCCAGATCGGCCCCATCAGCGGCTCGAACGTGCCGAGCAGCGCCGCCATGGCAGCCGGGATCATGCGGGCGCCGGTGGCGAAGAAGGCAAGGCCGAGGCCGAGATTGACGACGCCGAAGGCAAACAGGAATGTCATGTCGTGGGCCGACACAGAAAGCGTCGATGCCTGGCTGAAGGCAAAGGCGGCGGCAAACATAGTGCCAAGGCACGTCGCCGGCGTCATGCGCACATGCGAGAAGCGGCGCGTGATCACCGTTGCCGTGGCGAAGACCACGGCAATCAGCAGGGCCAGCCCGTCGCCGATCGGCGAGACCGTGCCGCCGAGCGATTCCGACACCATGATGCCGACGCCAAGAATCACGGTGGCGATGGCGATCCAGGTCGTCGTCGAAACCTTCTCGCGAAAGGCGATCCAGGCAAACAGCGCCGCCATCAGCGGCACGCCCGCCTGCATCAGCAGGATGTTGGCAACCGTCGTATAGGCCAGTGCCACCACGAAAGAGGTCGAGGCGGTGGCAAAGCACAGCGCCACCGCGAAACCCGGCAGGCCCATGTCGCGGAACAGCTTGAGCGTGCCGCGCGCGCCGTCGCGCCAGGCCATGAAGCTGAGCAGGAAGATCGCCGCCCACACCGAACGCCAGAAAACGATGGTCCAGCTATCGTCGATGTCGATATAGCGGGCGATCGCGCCGCCGAATCTCCACATCAGTGCCGACAGGAACACCAGCAATGCGCCACGGCGTTCGTCGCGCGGCGCAAGCGCCGGGCCGGATGATACTGGACTGGATGCGACTTCGGTCATGTCTGGCGGCGATTTCGGAAAACGGGGCCGTAAGCGACAGGCTAAGCGGCCGATGCTTGATTTCGTCTCGATAACGCAAAGCGCTCACGCCTGCGTGATCCACGCGCTGTTCGTGGTTGTGGCAAAGCGAACTTAACCCAACTGAGACTTGGGCGAGGGCCGGATTGCGACTACTGGAAGTCGAAGGCGGAAAGGCCCGTCACCATCTCGTCCAACCCGAGCGGACGCGTCACCGGCGGGGCGGCGCGCGACAGGCAGCCCGGCCGTTCGCACAGGCGACAGGCGGCACCGACCGGCGTGGTGACGACCGCGCCCTGCCCTTTGCCTGCCGCCGTGATCAGCGCCGCGCCATAGACGATTTCGTCCTTGAAGGCGATGTCGCAACCGAGCAGAAGCGCGGTGCGGCGCGGGCGTTCGTTGTAAGCGCCCTGCGGGCCTTCGAGCGTGCGGGCCAGGCAGAAAAATTCCGCTCCGTCCGGCATTTCCACCGCCTCGACGAAGATCTGGCCGGGCTGGGTGAAGGCGGCATGCACCGGCAGTTTCGGGCAGCCGCCGCCGAACCGGCTGTGCGGGAAGCCGAGGCTGCCGGATTTGCGGAACGGATGGCCGGCATTGTCGATCTCCAGCATGAAGAACGGCACGCCGGCGCTGCCTTGCCGCTGCAGCATGGTCAGCCGGTTGGCGGCCTGCTCGAACGAGACTCCGAAGCGCGAGCGCAGCACGTCGATGTCGTAGCGCGAGCGGTTCGCCGCGGCGAGAAACGGCTGGTAGGGCATCATCAGCGCATGCGCCGCATAGCGGCCAAGTTCGAAGCGGGCCAGCCGCCGCGCCTCGTCGCTCGACAGCTTCAGTCCCTGTATCTCGGCGGCAACCGCGACCGTCATGCGGATCAGGCAGGCCTCCATCGCCACTTCGCGCAACTGGTCGAAGGGCGACAGCCGCTCCGACAGGAAAAGGCGCTGCGAATGGCGGTCATAGCGACGACGCCAGTTCGGCATGGTCGCCACCGGCAGCACCTTGACGACAATGCCGTATTCGCGCTTCAGCCACGCCTTCAGCGCCCCGAACAGGTCGTCGCCCGGGTCGAGCACGCCGGCAAAAGCTTCCGCCTCTTCCTCGATATTGGTGAAGTGGTTGGGCCGCCGCTCGAACACTTCGTGCACTTCGTCGATCGGCAGGCGCGCGCCGGAAAGGGCCGTGCCGCGCCCTTCATGGGCAAGCAGCTCGTTGAGGTCGGACAGCCGCTCCGCCTGCTCGCGGTAGGCGCGGTAGAGCTTGACGATGGCCGCCGCCGCATTGGGCGCAGCCTCGGCAACCTCGACCAGCTCCTGGTCACCCGGCAGTTCGCCGGCCAGAAGCGGATCGGAAAAGGCCTCCTTCAGCGCAGCGATGGAACCGCGCGCCTCGCCCTGCAATTCGTCGGGCTCGACCTTGTAGACCGAGGCAAGCTTGAGGATGAGCTGCACCGTCAGCGGCCGCTGGTTGCGCTCGATCAGGTTGAGATAGGACGGCGAAATGCCGAGCCCTTCCGCCATCGCCGTCTGGGTCAGGCCCTTGGCGTTGCGGATGCGGCGAATACGCGGCCCGGCGAAGATCTTCTGTTCGGCCATGCCAGTCGCCCTACACTCCGGCTTTACAGCAATTTACAAGTTTGACTGACCTGAAGGCCACAAAGGCCTTTTACATCTTTTACAAATTTACAACGCCTCGATGTCAAAGGCAACACAGATTTTCCTTTATTTTCCGGGCTTTCATACGGTTTTTCTCGCCCTTTTCGCGGCGCAATGTAAAGACAGTCATATCGATGCACCATAAATCCGGGTTGCGGGCATGGTGCTTTTCTTACAAGCCAAGTGAGTTGGAGCCGCAAATGACCGATTTTTACAACCTCGTCCCATCCGCGTCGGAAGGCCGCTTCGACGGTGTCGAGCGCCCCTACACCCCGGAAGACGTGAAGCGGCTGCGCGGTTCGGTGCAGATCCGTCACACGCTGGCCGAGAACGGCGCCAACCGCCTGTGGAAGCTCATCCACGAAGAATCCTTCGTCAACGCGCTCGGCGCCATGACCGGCAACCAGGCCATGCAGCAGGTTCGCGCCGGCCTGAAAGCCATCTACCTGTCGGGCTGGCAGGTCGCCGCAGACTCCAACACCGCTTCGGCGATGTACCCCGACCAGTCGCTCTATCCGGCCAACGCAGCGCCGGAGCTGGTCAAGCGCATCAACCGAACCTTGCAGCGCGCCGACCAGATCGAAGTTTCCGAGGGCAAGGGCCTCTCGGTCGACACCTGGTTCGCGCCGATCGTGGCTGACGCGGAAGCCGGCTTCGGCGGTCCGCTCAACGCCTTCGAGATCATGAAGGCCTTCATCGAGGCGGGCGCTGCCGGCGTTCACTTCGAAGACCAGCTCGCATCGGAAAAGAAGTGCGGCCACCTCGGCGGCAAGGTCCTGATCCCGACCGCGGCGCATATCCGCAACCTCAATGCCGCCCGCCTCGCAGCGGACGTCATGGGCACGCCGACCCTGATCGTCGCCCGCACCGATGCCGAAGCGGCCAAGCTGCTCACCTCCGACATCGACGAGCGCGACCAGCCCTTCGTCGACTACGACGCGGGCCGCACGGTGGAAGGCTTCTACCAGGTCAAGAACGGCATCGAGCCGTGCATTGCGCGCGCCATCGCCTATGCGCCCAATTGCGACCTGATCTGGATGGAAACCTCCAAGCCGGATCTCGGCCAGGCCAAGAAGTTCGCCGAAGCGGTGCGCAAGGCCCATCCCGGCAAGATGCTTGCCTACAACTGCTCGCCGTCGTTCAACTGGAAAAAGAACCTCGACGACGCTACCATCGCCAAGTTCCAGCGCGAGCTCGGCGCCATGGGCTACAAGTTCCAGTTCATCACGCTGGCTGGCTTCCACCAGCTCAACTACGGCATGTTCGAACTGGCGCGCGGCTACAAGGATCGTCAGATGGCAGCCTATTCGGAGTTGCAGGAGGCGGAATTCGCGGCGGAGGTCAATGGCTACACGGCGACCAAGCACCAGCGCGAAGTCGGCACCGGCTATTTCGATGCCGTGTCGGTGGCCATCACCGGCGGCCAGTCGTCCACCACCGCAATGAAGGAATCGACCGAGCAGGCTCAATTCAAGCCGGCTGCGGAATAACCAGCACCGACGTCCGGAAAGACGTCAATTTCCAGGGAGAACCGAAATGGCTTCGATCAGCCGAGTCAAGGAAAGAGCCGAGGAACAGTCGTCGGCCATGAACACCGACCAGCAGGCGACCATCCGCATGCTGGCCAACGACCTGCACCGCCTCAACCAGTCGGTGATGAAGGCGGTCGAAGCCGGCGTGTCGGTCGAACTGGTTCGCTCCGCCCGTCATCACGGCGGCGACGGCAACTGGGGCGACCTGCTCATCCCGGTGATCGTTACGCAAAGTCATAGCTGATCAGGCATCGATTCTTCGATCCGAGAAGGCTCACGATTTAGTGACCACCCGCGCGTTGGACGTGCGGGTGGTTTCGTTTCAGGCGGGACATTCGACCGTCTCTATTGTCGGAACCGCTTCGGCTTGCGGGCTTTTCGGGTCCATCGTCGCAGTGTCCGTTGCCATTTCCACGGCACTTTGAGCGCACAGCCCGCACGGGCTAGACCCTATAGACATCTGCATCGGAATTTGCCTTACTCAACCTACGGCGAACATGGTCCGGGCCGCTTTTTTGGTCCTTGACACGGCTTGCCACATCAACCAAAGGTTCTACTCCTTTCAACCTTGAATTGAAGTATTGGTGTAAAGTCGCCTTGCCTACGCATACCGAAAGAAACGACGAGACCTCCAGAACCGCGAGAGGCGGGCAAGGTGAACTGGTCGTGGACATGTCTAAAGTCGTGATCGTCGGAAAATCCCGCATCAACCAGGTGGTGGTTTCGAAGATCATCGAGGGATTGGGACTTAAGCCGGTCCCGGAAACACCCGAAACAGCGACGAAGATCCTGCTGGCCATGGTACCCGGCGCCATTGTTCTCGACGGCGGCGCCGACAACAAGGACTGCGATGCCCTGATGCCGACAATTGCCGCATTGCGGCGGGCATCGGGCCAATCGAGACCCTCGGTCATCCTGCTTTCCAACCGCACCGGCTCACCGGAGAATCTGTCGCTGTCGGGCCTGATCGATGTCGTGGTGGCCAAGCCGATTACGCCCGACCGGCTGCAGCCGGTGCTGAACCGCCTGATCTCGCACGGCCACGCCTGACGCCACGACGCGCGGCCTCGACTGAATAAGGGCCTGCCATTCGGCGGCAAGCCATGTATATCGCTGCTCACAAGTAGTGCCGGTTCCGGCTGCGAAGGGGGAATGCGATGAACATCGGCGAGCTTTTCGACGCGACGGCAGATGCTGCGGACGCCGTGCCGTCGATCACCATCCGCCGCCCGGACGACTGGCATATCCACCTGCGCGACGGCGAGATGCTGAAGGCCGTGCTGCCTTTCACCGCGGCGCAGTTTGCGCGCGGCATCGTCATGCCCAATCTCGTGCCGCCGGTGACGAGCGTTGCCGACGCCATCGCCTACCGTGAGCGCATCATGTCTGCCCGTCCAGCCGGCTCCGATTTCCGGCCGCTGATGACCTGCTATCTCACCGACCACACCAGCCCGGATGAAATCGAACGCGGCTTTTCCGAGCGCGTCTGGATCGCCGCCAAGCTCTATCCGGCGGGCGCCACCACCAACGCGCACCATGGCGTCACCGACCTCGTCGGGCTGGCTCCCGTTCTGGAGCGCATGGAAAAGATCGGCATGCCGGTGCTGATCCACGGCGAATCGACCGACCCGACAGTCGACATTTTTGACCGCGAGGAAGTGTTCATGGAAAAGAGCCTGCTGCCGCTGCTCAAGCGGCATCAGGGCCTGAAAGCGGTGATCGAACACGTCACCACCGCCGGCACGGTCGATATCGTGCGCGCACATGCGCCGCGCGTTGCCGGAACCGTCACGCCGCATCACCTTGTCATCAACCGCACCTCGATTTTCCAGGGCGGCCTGCGCCCACATCTCTACTGCCTGCCGGTGGCCAAGCGCGAAAGCCATCGCCTTGCGCTGCGCAAGGCCGTCACGTCGGGCGAAAGCTGCTTCATGATCGGCACCGACACCGCCCCGCATGTGCGCGGCGCAAAGGAAGCCGAGTGCTGCTCGGCCGGCATTTTCGGCGGCGTCACCGCCTTGCAGACCTATGTCCAGGTTTTCGACGAAGAGGGTGCGCTCGACCGCTTCGAGGGCTTTGCCTCGCTGAACGGCGCGCGCTTCCATGGGCTCGAGCCGAACAAGGGCACGCTCACGCTTCTCAAGCGCCCGTCCAGCGTCCTGTCGGCGGTGCCGGTCGATGAAAAGGAAGTGGTCGTGTTCCGCGGCGGCGAGGTGCTGCCGTGGTCGATCGGCGAGGTGAAGGCCTGAGTCCCCTACGCGTGGCGCGCAGCGCTTTGGGGAGTGCGCGAGGTTTTCAGGTCAGGGCGCGCCGAAAATCGTAGCTTTCGAGAACCGGAGCGGAACGTACTTTAAGGGACGTGATCACCGGAAGCGCAGAAAGCTGCGATTTGCAGGCCGCCCTCACCTGAATAACTATCCGCCCATGCCGCTTCTCGGCAGCTTGATCAAATCCTCGAAGCGCTGGCGCAGCTTGTCGTCGGTTGCCCGCGAGACATGGCGAGGGAACACTTCGGCCAGCACGCGCTTTTTTTCCGCGATTGCCCGGATCAGGATATCGGGACGGCCCTTCTCGTTCCATTCCTTGGGCGAAAACCGGTCGCCCACCGCCGGATAGAAATATTCCGTCTGCATCAGCTTCAGCGTCTGCTCGTTGCCCAGATAGTGGCCGGGTCCGTTCAGGCACACTTCCGAAATGGTGGCGATCGACAGCGCGTCGTCGGTCACCTCGACCCCGCGCACGCAGCGCAGGCAATGGCCGAGCATGTCGTTGTCGATGATCAGGCTTTCGAGGCAAAAGCCGAGCAGCGAGGCGTGCATGCCCGCCGACTCATAGACGAGGTTCAGCCCCGACAGGCCGGCCATGACATTGGTGATGCCTTTTTCGTAACCCGCCTGAATATCGGGCAGCTTGGAGTCCGACATGCCGGCCGCCGAGCCGCCGGGCAGGTCGTAGAATTGCGCCATCTGCGCACAAGCCGAAGTCAGCACCGCCTGTTCGGCCGAGCCGCCCGACATGGCGCCTGTCCGCAAATCCGACACGAACGGCCAGGTGCCGAAGATCGCCGGATGTCCGGGCTTGATGGCGTTGACGTAGACGAGGCCGGCCAGCACTTCGGCCACCGCCTGAACCACAGCGCCGGCAATCGCCGCCGGCGCGGTCGCGCCCGCCTGTCCCGCCGACAGAAGCAGGATCGGAATGCCGCCTTCGACGCAGGCTTCGAGCACGCCGCAAGCGTCCTCGGCGAATTTCATCGGCGGCACGACGAAGCAGTTTGAGTTGGAGACGAACGGACGCGCCCGGAAATTGTCCTCGCCGCCGGCAATCGCATAGAGCATCTCCAGCGCCGGCTTGACGTTCTCGCGCACGGTGAACGAGGTGCCGACATGCTTCGACGTCCCCATCACGCAGGCGTAGAGCGTGTTGAAGTCCATTTCGAGCGGATCGGGAATGTCGCGCGGCACCATCGGGCGCTGGAAGAAATGGATGTTGTCGAGCCCATCGACGAGGCGGGCGGCATCGTAAATGTCCTGCACCAGCGATTCGCGATACTGGCGCTTCTCGACATCGACCAGATGCACGGCAGCGCCTGCGGTGCCATAGTGCACGCGCTTGCCCTGGATCACCATGTCATGCTTCGGGTCCTGCCCGTGCAGCGTGAAATTGCGCGCCGCGCGCTTGATCGTGTCGAGCACCAGGTTGCGTGGAAAGCGGATGCGGCCATCATCGCTGAGGATCGCGCCCGCCCGTGTCAAGGCTTCGATGCAGGAAGGTATGGCGTTGGCGAAACCGACCGTTTCGAGGATCGTCAGCACGGCTTCGTGGATGCGTTCCAGATCGTTCTGGTCCAACGGCTTATACCTGCCGCCCTCCATTCCGGGCCGGATCGGCCTGACGTCATCGGCCAGCGGCGCGGCCCGCATCGCACGCCTTGCCTCGCGTCCACCGGCGCGTCGCGCCCTTTGATCGGTCGATTCTTCCTGCTTTTCAGCCACTACAGACATGGCTGGTCCTCCTGGTTGTAGAAAAGCCTAGCCTCGATGGTTGATCCACCGCTTGCCGGCCTTGTTCCCATTTTGCGTGACTATGCTCTCGCCATTGGCACAGACCATGGGCCAGGAAATTTCACCAGATGGGCCAGAAGAATACCGCGCATCTCCTGCGGGAAATGCGCGGCAACGGGTAGGTCAGGCGGCTGCGGGACGGCGGCCCGCCGCCGTGGCAAGCTCGCGGATGCCCGGCTCGATGTGCTGCAAGGCGATCGAGGAAATGCCCAGCCGCATGAAGCGCGACGGCTTGTCGTTCTGGTCGAAGAAGCGGCCGCCCGGCTCGATGATGACGGACCGGCTGGCGGCAGCGATGGCCAGATCACGAGAATCGGTGCCGCGCGGCCCTTCCAGCCAAAGCGAGGTGCCGCCGGCCGAATTGGTCGAGCTCCATTCCGGCAGGAATGCGGAAATGGCATGGACCAGGCGCTTGCGCCGCTCTTCGAAGGCCGACGACAGCCGGCGCACCAGCGCCTCGTGATGGCCGAGCGACAAGAACAGCGCCACCGCGCGCTGGTTGTTGGCTGGCGGGTGGCGCAGCATGAAGCGGCGCAGCGCGCGCAACTCCGCGATCAACCCGGCGGAAGCCACGATGTAGCCAAGCCTCAGGCCTGGCGCCAAGGTCTTCGACATCGAGCCGACATAGATGACACGCCCCGAGCGATCGACGCTCTTCAACGCCTGCTGCGGCGCTTCGTCGAGCAACTGGCTGTCATAGCCGTCCTCGATGATGATCTGGTTGTTGCGGTTGGCCCGCGCCAGAAGGTCCTGCCGGCGCTCGTCGGACAAGGGCACCATGGTCGGACAATGATGGCTCGGCGTCACGAAGACAAAGCCCGCGTCCGACGGGATGGATGACGTTACGATGCCGGACTGGTCGACCGGCACCGGCAGCGTCTGGGCGCCTGCCAGCCTGAAGATCGAACGCGCATCCGGGTAGCCCGGATCTTCCATCGCCACCTTCGAGCCCTTGGTCATCAAAAGCGTCGCCAGCATATAAAGCGCGTTCTGCGCGCCGAGCGTAACGATGATCTCGTCCGGATTGGCGAAGATGCCCCGGCGCGGCAGAAGCCTTGCCTGGATCTGCTCGATCAGCAACGGGTCGTCGCGGTCGACCATGTCGGACGCCCAGCTGCGGATTTCCAGCACCGCCAGCGCCATGCGGTTGCATTCGCGCCACTCGGCGGTCGGGAACAGCGCCGGATCGAACTGGCCGTAGACGAACGGATAGGACGACTTGATCCAGTTGTCGTGCTTGGCCGGCGGCGGCATGTCGCTGGCCGAAATCTGGCAGCGCGCCTTCCAGTCGATCTCGTTGGCCTGCTCGGGCGCCTTTTGCGGCTTGGCGGGCGTCGCCAGCACTTCCGGATTGACGAAATGGCCGCGGCGCTCGCGCGCCACGAGGAAGCCCTGGTCCACCAGTTGCTGGAAAGCCAGCACCACGGTGCCGCGGGCAACGCCGAGCTTCTCGGCCAGGATGCGGCACGAGGGAAGCGGCATGGAGGCGGCAATCTGCCTGTCCAGAATGGCTGCAACGATCGCCTGCCTGATCTGCGCCTGGAGGGTCTGGCCGGATTCCGCCGAAATGCGGAACAGGCCCGACCAAATGGCCGTGTCATTTCGCTGTGGCATGAGAGTTTCCTCGGTGGTCAGTCTTTTTTATTTTCGTGGACCAGTCGAATGTGCCGTGGCACAAGACATTAAGCCAATCAATTTTTCTGATCGCTAGGATTTATGCCAGTGATCGATCCCGATGCGGCCAGCTTAGGTTTCCAATTGCTAAACCGCTATTCAATCGATTGAAATTCGATTAGATAGATCGACCTGAACCTCGCCGCAGCCGCGCGAGGTCTGCTAGAGTGCCCTGCATCTCGTCTCTGGAGCCTCCCCGTGGATAAACCGTCTTTCCGAGAAAACCTCGCGGCCCTGCGCGATCATCGCCCTGCCGGGCCAGCCGACATGCGCGCGGCCTTCGCCACTGATGCCAAGCGCTTCAGCCGCTTTTCCGCAACCGACGGCGATCTCCTGCTCGACTGGTCGAAATGCGCCGTCGATCAGACGACGATGGACCTGCTCGTCAAGCTGGCGGCAGCAGCCGACGTCGAGGGACGCCGGGCAGCCATGTTTTCCGGCCAGCACATCAACCTGACCGAGGACCGCGCCGTGCTGCACACCGCGCTGCGCAATCTCGACGGCAAGGGCCTCACCCTCGACGGACAGGACGTGCAGGCCGACGTCAATGCCGTGCTCGACGCCATGAGCGCCTTTGCCGACGAGGTTCGCTCGGGCAAGGCCAAGGGCGCGACCGGCAAGGCCATCACCGACATCGTCAATATCGGCATTGGCGGCTCCGACCTCGGCCCCGCCATGGCGACGCTGGCGCTAGCGCCCTACCATGACGGCCCGCGCGCGCACTATGTCTCCAACATCGACGGCGCGCACATCCACGACACGCTCAAAGGGCTCAACGCCGAGACGACGCTCTTCATCATCGCCTCCAAGACCTTCACCACGGTCGAGACGATGACCAATGCCGAGACGGCACGGCGCTGGATCGAAAAGGCGCTCGGCCCCAACGCCGTCGGCAAGCATTTCGCCGCCGTTTCCACCGCGCTCGACCTCGTGGCGAAATTCGGCATCGCGTCCGAACGCGTGTTCGGCTTCTGGGATTGGGTCGGCGGCCGCTATTCGGTGTGGGGCGCGATCGGCCTGCCAGTGATGATCGCCGTCGGCCCGAAGAATTTTCGCGCCATGCTCGCCGGCGCGCATGAGATGGACGAGCATTTCCGCACCGCGCCGCTGGCGAAGAACCTGCCGGCGCTGCTCGGCCTCGTCGGCTGGTGGCACCGGGTGGTGTGCAGCTATCCGGCCCGCGCCGTCATCCCTTACGACCAGCGGCTGTCGCGGCTGCCTGCCTATCTCCAGCAGCTCGACATGGAATCGAACGGCAAGAGCGTCACGCTGGAAGGCGGTCCCGTTCCGACGCCCACCGGACCGCTGGTGTGGGGCGAGCCCGGCACCAACGGCCAGCACGCCTTCTTCCAGCTCCTGCACCAGGGCACCGACATCATCCCGGTCGAGTTCCTCGCCGCGGCCAACGGCCACGAGCCTGACCTGAAGCATCATCACGATCTTTTGCTCTCCAACTGCCTCGCCCAGTCGGAAGCACTGATGAAGGGCCGCACGCTGGAGGAGGCGCGAGCCCAGATGCTGGCCAAGGGCATGAAGGCCGAGCAAGTTGAAAAGATCGCGCCGCACCGCGTCTTTTCCGGCAACAGGCCCTCGCTCACCATCCTCTACCAGAGCCTCGACCCACGCACGCTCGGCCGCCTGATCGCGCTCTATGAGCATCGCGTTTTCGTCGAAGGCGTGCTTTATGACATCAACTCGTTCGACCAGTGGGGCGTCGAACTGGGCAAGGAACTGGCGACGCAGCTTCTGCCTGTCGTCGAAGGCAAGCAGGATGCCGCTGGCAGGGATGCGTCGACCGCGGGGCTGGTGGCACATATCCACCATTTGAGGGGGTAGGTTTTGGCCGACATCAAGGGAATCCTCTTCGACAAGGACGGCACCCTTGTCGATTTCGACGCGACATGGTCCGGCGTTGCCGACTTCATGGCGCTGGAAGCTGCCGAAGGCGACCGCACGCAAGCCGACAGTCTTCTGGCCGCCGCCGGGCTCGATCCGAAGACCCGCCGCTTCAAGGCGGATTCTGTTTTTGCCGCCGGCACCAATCTCGACGTGATCGAATTGTGGCTGCCGCATCTTTCACGCGCCGAGCAGATCGCGGCGGTCGAGCGGTTCAACATCATCACCACCGAACAGGGCGCCGCGCTTGCGGTGCCGCTGCCGGGCATCATCGACGCACTCAACACGCTGCATGCCAGGCCGTACCGGCTGGGCGTCGCCACCAACGATTCGACGCTCGGCTGCGAGCGGACGCTGGCCACACTCTCCATCGCGCAACTGTTCGACGCCGCCTATGGCTACGATGCGGTGGCCAATCCGAAGCCGGCGCCGGATACCGTCGTTGCCTTTTGCGACCTCACCGGGCTGAAATCGGCCGAAATCGCGATGGTCGGCGACAACCGCCACGATCTCGAAATGGCGCGGGCCGGCGGCTGCGGCTTGGCCATCGGCGTTCTGTCCGGCACCGGCACGCGCGAAAGCCTGTCGCCGATTGCCGATGTCGTGCTCGGATCGGTTGCCGAACTGCCCGGCTTCCTCGCCGCGCGCGCCTGACTACAGATTAATCCTGCAAGAGGCCGATGATGTCGCGCACCGAGCGCATCGTCTTTTCGGCCAGCGCGCCGGCCCGTTCGCCGCCGTCCTTCAAAACGGCGTCGACATAGGCGCGGTCGGCTGAAATGCGGCGCATCTCGCTCGCCACCGGGGCAAGCTTGTCCACCGCCAAGTCGGCCAGCGCCGGCTTGAACACCGAGAACTGCTGGCCGCCGTATTGCTTCAGCACGGCTTCCTTGGTGATCTCGGCAAGCCCGGCATAGATGCCGACGAGGTTTTCCGCCTCGGGCCGGCTGGCCAGCCCGTCGACTTCACTTGGCAACGCCTCGGGATCGGTCTTGGCCTTCTTGATCTTCTTCGAAATGGTGTCGGCATCGTCGGTCAGGTTGATGCGCGACAGGTCAGACGGATCGGACTTCGACATCTTCTTCGAGCCGTCGCGCAAGCTCATGATGCGTGCCGCCGGCCCGCCGATCACCGGCTCGGTAATCGGGAAAAAGCCGTTCACGGTCTCGTCGCCGACCTTCATCTCGACACCGATGCCCAATTCGGCGATGCGGGCGGAAAAGTCGTTGTTGAACTTCTGGGCGATGTCGCGCGTCAGCTCCAGATGCTGCTTCTGGTCCTCGCCGACCGGCACATGGGTCGCCCGGTAGACGAGGATGTCGGCCGCCATCAGGCTCGGATAGGCGAGCAGGCCGAGCGAGGCATTCTCGCGGTCCTTGCCGGCCTTGTCCTTGAACTGCGTCATGCGGTTCATCCAGCCGATGCGCGCAACGCAATTAAAGATCCATGCCAGTTCGGCATGCTGCATCACCCGCGATTGGTTGAAGACGATGTGCTTCTTCGGGTCGATGCCGGAGGCAAGGAAGGCAGCGGTGATCTGGCGCGTCTGGTCCTTGAGGTCGTCATGCACCAGTTGCGCGGTCAGCGAATGCAGGTCGACGACGCAATAGATGCAGTCGGAGGTTTCCTGCAGTGCGACGAACTTCTTGATGGCGCCGAGATAGTTGCCGAGATGCAGGTTGCCTGTCGGCTGGACGCCTGAGAAAACGAGGGGCTTGAAGGCGGTCATGATGTCCTCTTGGCTTGTGGAGGGCCGTTAGAGCATGACCTTGAAAAGCTGCCGGCTTTTCGGGAAGGATCATGCGGCTTTTTTTAGAACCTGCGTTTCGACGTCGTTCGACGGCGCGCTTATGAACGATGGCAAGGGCGCGATCAAGAGGCCGGATCGAAGCATTCTTGTTGCTGACGCCTCCGGCCCTCCCGTGATAAAACAACCTTGGCGGGAACGTTTTTTCCCGCCGGCCATCCAATGGGCCGGACGGAGGAATTCTAATGCCGTTGCCGGAGCAAAGTGCGCTGAGGCGCGCTGGCGACCTTGACGACCAGACGCTGGTCCGTCTGGCAATGGCGCAGGATGCCACCGCGTTGCGCACCATCATGACACGATACAACCAGAGGCTATACCGGCTGGCGCGAAGCATTCTCGTTGACGACAGTGAAGCGGAAGACGTGCTGCAGGAGGCTTACCTCAGCGCCTTTTCCCATCTCGCGGACTTCCGCGGCGACGCGGCGCTGGCAAGCTGGCTGTCGCGCATCGTCATCAACGAGTCGATCGCGCGCCTGCGCAAGAAACGACGTTTTCCCACCGTGCCGCCGGCGCATCCCGGCCCAGACAGCGCACAGATCATCGCATTTCCCAACACCGCGAGCCCGGACGATCCGGAACGACACATGGCACAAAGACAAATCCTCGAACTGGTTGAAAAGACCACAGACAGCCTGCCCGAAAGCTTTCGCGCCGTGTTCATGGCGCGCGCGATCGAGGGCCTCAGCACGGAAGAGACCGCCGAACTTCTCGACATCAAGCCGGAGACCGTGAAGACCCGGCTGTTTCGCGCCCGCAAGCTGTTGCGCGAGCGCATGGAAGCGCAGGTTGGCGAAGTGCTTGGCGATGCCTTTCCGTTTGCCGGCGAGCGCTGCGCCTGCGTTACGGAGAAAGTGATGAAGAGGCTCGGCTTTCCGAGCGACCCCAAAGATACCTGAAACCGGGGAGACCTGAAACCGGCAACCAACTTCCAACTCTCCCTGAAAACTCCATTGCGCGAGATTGTTTCCGCAATCTGCGGAAATGCCGGGAACGTTTCGGCATGCCGCGCATCCAAGCAGCGTCAGAAGGTGGCGCGCACCCTGCCGCGCCTGAAAAATGGAGTTCCAAATGACCATCAAGTTGAACCTGGCCGTCATGGCCGCTGCCCTGCTTGGCACCGTCAGCTTTGCCCAGGCTGCCGACAAGCCGACCGATCCGCAGATCGCCCACATCGCCTACACCGCCGGCGTGATCGACATCGAAGCTGCCAAGCTCGCCGTCGAGAAGTCGAAGACCAAGGAAGTCGTCGATTTCGCCAACTCGATGCTGGCCGACCACGAAGCCGTCAACGTCCAGGCGCTCGACCTCGTCAAGAAGCTGAACGTAACGCCGGAAGACAACGACACCTCGAAGGCTTTGGCTGCCGCTGGCGCCGCCAAGCGTGACGAACTGTCCAAGCTCGATGGCGCTGCCTTCGACAAGGCCTACATCGAAAACGAAGTTGCCTACCACGCACAGGTCAACGGCGCTCTCGAGACCCTGCTCATCCCCTCGGCCACCAATCCCGAGCTGAAGAGCCTGCTTGAGACCGGCCTGAAGCTGTTCCAGGGTCACCAGCAGCATGCCGAGCACGCGGCAGCAGCGCTGAAGTAAGCCTTCGACGCGGCAATTTCCGGAGTGGTTTGACTCCGGCTTTGAAAGGGCGGCAACGCCCTTTCTTTTTGTCTTTATTTCTCTGACGTGTCGGAGCGCGCCGCGCCGCGCCTGACATTGCGGCGGATCATCCCGATGTCCGCACCGCCAATGGCGAAGGCAATGGCAAAATAAAGCGCCGCACCAGCCCCCGACAGCGCCGCCACCGCCGTCGCCTTGGTGACCAACGGAGCCGACGATCCGAGCCATGGCGCGCACCAGATGCCGGCAAAATAAAGTGCTGCCCCCATCAGGACCGACGCCAGCACCAGCCTCGGAATGCGCTTCATCAACGCCGCCTCGCGCTGCCAGTGGCCACGCCTAACGAGCCCCACGAGCAGCATCAGTGCGTTGACCCAGCCGGCGACCGCGGACGCCACCGCAATGCCCGGAGCGCCCATGCGCGGAAACAGGGCGAGCGCGAAGCCAACATTCACCGCAACCGAAATAGCGGCGAAAATCATCGGCGTCTTCGTGTCCTCGCGGGCGAAGTAGCCCGGCGTGAACGCCTTGATCAGCACAAACGCCGGCAGGCCGAGGCCGAAGATGGCAAGGATCGCGGCGACCGTCGGCGTCGAACCGTTGGCGGCAAAGGCACCGCGCTCATAGAGCAGGCGCACGATCGGCTCGGAAAACACCAGAAGTGCCGTCGCCGCCGGCAAGGTCAAAAACAGCACGAACTCGACCGACCTGTTCTGCAGATTGGCCGCTTCGACCATGTTGTTCGCCTTCAGCGCCCGCGACAGTTCCGGCAAAAGCACGATCGCCACCGCTATGCCGACGACGCCGAGCGGCAATTGATAGACGCGATCCGCCAACGCCAGCGAGGACACGGCGCTGTCCTGCGTCGAGGCAATCGCCGTGCCGATCAGCGTGTTGATCTGGGTGATGCCGCCGGTCACCGCCGCCGGCAGCGCCAGCAACAAAAGCCGCTTCACCCCCGGCGTCAGGCGCGGCCGCTTGAAGCCGATGGAAATGCCGGCATGGCGGGCGGCGATCCATACGATCGCCAGTTGCACAACGCCCGCCGCCATCACGCCCCAGGCCATCGCATAGCCAACCGACAGGCCGTCTGCCCCGCTTCGCCACGCCTGGTAAAGCACGCCGATCAGGATGACGTTCAAGAATACCGGTGCAATCGCGGCGGCGAAGTAGCGCCTCAGCGAATTCAGCATGCCGGCCATCATCGAGGCCAGCGACATGCACACCAGATAGGGAAACATGATCGTGGCCAGCGCCACGGTCAGATCGTATTTTTCCGGATCATCGGCGAAGCCCGGCGCGATGATGGTGCGCACCAGAAGCGGCATCGCCAGTTCCATGGCGATGGTCAAAACGATCAGCGCGCTGAACAGAACCCCGAACACCTCTTCCGAAAAGCGCCGCGCGCCGTCGATGCCGTCGGCCTCGATCTCCTTGGCAAACAGCGGCACGAAGGCGGTGTTGAACGCGCCCTCCGCAAACAGCCGGCGAAATGTGTTGGGAAACTGGAACGCGGCGTAGAAGGCGTCGGCCACCGGCCCGGTGCCAAGTGCTGCCGCCATCAGCATCTCGCGGGTGAAGCCAAGCACCCGGCTTACCAGCGTGCCTGAGGCGACCGTCGCGAATTTCTTCACCAGGCTCATCGTGCGACCGCCGCAAATGGGGAGGATTTCAAGAAACTGGCTCTCACTCTATTCCGCCGCGGCTTTCGACTTGGCAAGCTGCTCCAGACCGGAGCCTTCCAGCGCCTCGACCAGTTTGGCGCGGATCTGCTTGACGCGCGCCGGGTTGTCGATCTTCTGCCCGGTCAGGTCGGTGACATAGAAAGTGTCGATGACCTTCTCGCCGAAGGTGGTGATGTGGGCGGACGCAATGTCGAGCGACAGGTCGGACAGCGCCCCGGTGATCTCCGACAACAGGCCCGGCCGGTCCAGCCCCTCCACCTCGATCACCGAAAAGCGGTTGGACAGGCTGTCGCGGATCTCGGCGTGCGGCGGAATGCGGAACACCTTGGCGCCGCGCTTCGGCTTGGTGCGCTTCGCGATCATCTCCGGCAGCCAGGCCCTGCCCGACAGCACGTCCTCGATCAGCTTGCCGACCCGTTCGGCGCGGCGGCGCTCGTCCTCGTCGAGATCGAATTCGCGGCTGATCAGGATGGTGTCCAGCGCGCGACCGTCCGAGGTGGTGAAAATCTGCGCATCGACGATGTTGCCGCCAGCAGCGGCGCAAGCGCCCGCGATCACCGAAAGCAGGCGTGGGTGGTCCTGCGCCAAAACCGTGATCTCGGTCACCGCCTCGAACTCATGCGTCTTGACCATGGTGGCGAGCTTGCGGCCCGCCGCATCGGCCTCGCGCACGAACTCGGCGTGGCGGACCTGATCGGCGAGATCGACGGTCAAAAGGTAATTCTCATAGTGCAGGCCGACATAGGCGCGCCGCGCTTGCTCGGTCCAGCCGGTCAGGGCGGCGGCCAGCTTGTCGCGCGCCTCGGCGGCGCGCTCGGCGCGCGACATCTCGGAAAAGCCGCCGGTCAACAGAAGCTCGGTCTCGTAATAGAGATTGCGCAGCAACTGCCCCTTCCAGCCGTTCCATACGCCCGGCCCGACGCCGCGTATGTCGCAGACGGTCAGGATCAGCAGAAGCTTCAGCCGCTCGACCGACTGCACGATTGCGGCGAAATCCTCGATGGTCTTGCGGTCATTGAGGTCGCGCGTCTGCGCCGTCATCGACATGACGAGGTGATTGTCCACCAGCCACGCCACCGTCTCGGTATCGGCAGCCGAGAGGCCCATATGCGGACCGAGCCTGCGGGCGATGCGAGCGCCGGCAACCGAATGGTCCTCGGGCCTGCCCTTGGCGATGTCGTGCAACAGCACGGCGACGTAGAGCGCGTCGCGGCTCTTCCTCAAACCCGGCATCAGCGAATGCGACAGCGGGTGCACCTTGGCGTCGTCGCCGCGTTCGATCTCGGCCAGCACGCCGACGCAGCGGATCAGATGCTCGTCCACCGTATAATGGTGGTACATGTTGAACTGCATCATGGCGACGATCTTGCCGAAGTCCGGAATGAGCTTCGACAATAGGCCGGATTCGTTCATGCGGCGCAAATTGAGCTCGGCATAGCGGTCCGAGGTCAGGATATCGAGGAACAGCCTGTTGGCCTCGGCGTTGCGCCGCAGGTTCTTGTCGACCAGCCGCAGCGAGCGCGTCACCAGCTTCAGCGCATTGGGGTGGAACTCCAGCCCGTGCCGGTCGGCGAACCAGAATAGCCGTACCAGATTGATCGGATCGCGCTCGAACACTTCGTCGTCTGCAACGTTGAGGCGATGATTGTCGAGAATGAAGTCGCTGGTGCCGGCAAGCTTGCGGCGGCGACGCGAGAAACCGGTTATCATGCGGTTGAAGCCCGGCACATGCTTGGCCTGCTCTTCTTCCAGCGCCGCGCAGAAGATGCGGGTGAGGTCGCCGACCTCCTTGGCGATCAGGAAGTAGTGCTTCATGAAGCGTTCGACCGCCGACAGGCCGGGATGGCTGGTGTAGCCAAGCCGCTCGGCAATATCGCGCTGTATGTCGAAATGCAGCCTTTCCTCGGCCTTGCCGGTCAGGAAATGCATGTGGCAGCGCACTGCCCACAAGAAATCCTCCGACTTCAGGAACTGCCGGTATTCGCTCTGGGTGAACACACCTTTGCCGACCAGTTCGGCGCCGGTGCGCACGCGGTAGAAATACTTGCCGATCCAGAACAGCGTGTGCAGGTCGCGCAGCCCGCCCTTGCCGTCCTTGACGTTGGGCTCGACCAGATAACGGCTCTCGCCGGCCTTGGCGTGGCGCGTATCGCGCTCGGCAAGCTTGGCCTGCGCATATTCGAGCCCGGTCGAAGCGACGACTTCCTTGTCGAACCGCTTCAGAAGTTCCTGGCACAGCTTCTCCTCGCCCCACAAAAAGCGCGTTTCGAGCACGGCGGTGCGGATGGTCATGTCGGACAGCGAAAGGCGGATGCACTCGTCGATGTTGCGGGTGGCGTGGCCAACCTTCAGCCCCATGTCCCACAGCATGTAGAGCATGTATTCGACGATCTGCTCGCCCCACGGCGTCTGCTTGTAGGGAAGCAGGAACAACAGGTCGAGGTCGGAGCCGGGCGCCAGCGTGCCGCGCCCATAGCCGCCGACGGCGACCACCGCCATGCGCTCGGCAGCCGACGGGTTCTTGGCCGGATAGACGTGGCTGGCGGCGAAGTCGTAGAGCGCGCGCACAATCTCGTCCATGACATGCGACAGCCTTGCCGCGCAGGCGGTGCCGCCGCCGTCCTTCTTCAGCAGCGCCTCGGCGATTTTCATGCCGGCCGCCCTGCGGTCCTTGAGAAGGTTGAGCGCGGCCGCGCGCGTTTCGGGCGCGGAGGCGGCATTTTCGACCACCAGCGCCGAAAGCTCGCGGCGCAGTGCCTCGCCGTCGATCAGCTCATCCAGCTTGAGGGAGATTTTCGCCATATGCGCCGGAACGCCTCTTCGTTTCGGCGGCGTCTATATCCTGTTTTTACGGCAAACGGTATGGGCTTGTCGCAAGGGACGGCAAGGCGCGTCAGGCCACCGCCGACAGAACATAGTCGAACGAGACGCGGTTGCGGCCCTGCCGCTTGGCCTCGTAAAGGCAGCGGTCGGCCTGCCGCATGACTTCCGGAAACTTGACGCGACGGCGTCCGACTTCGGCGCCGCCGATGCTGACGGTCAGCGCAGATCCATCCTGGTCTTCGGTCTGCCACGGAATGCACTGCACCTGCCGGCGAACAAGCTCCGCCATCTGCATGGCCTCATCCTTGCTGACCGAAACCAGCAGGATGGCAAACTCCTCGCCGCCGATGCGGCCGACGATGTCCTTGCGGCGCACCGCATATTGCAAAGCGCGGGCGATCTTCACCAGCGCCTCGTCGCCCTTGGGATGGCCGTAGCGGTCGTTGACCGCCTTGAAGTGGTCGGCATCGACGATCAAAAGGTAGTGCCCTTCGCTGCGGTCGCGCTGCTCATCGACATGGCGCAGGAAGCCTTCCCGGTTGAGCAAGCCCGTCATCTGATCGTGGCTGGCGACGAAACTCAACTGCTCATGCGCCTTGGCAAGGTCGGCGAACGACTGTTCCAGCTTCTCGTGCGTCTTCTGCAGCTTCTCGGCCTGGGTGAAGATGTAGACGGCAATCGGCGTGCCGACGAAAATCGGAATCGCCAGGCACTCGACCCAGCCCAGCCAGTCGATCGTCATCGACAGGGCCCAACGCAACGAGAACGAGATGGTGAAGGTCGCCACGATGGCCGGGCCGACAACAAGCAAGGTTCTGGCGGCTATCCGCTTCGTGCGTTGATCCATAATGACCCGTCTTAACATAGATTACGATGACGTAGGGTTATGGAATTGGATCGTATTTTAGCGGTTCGTTGAAAATCCAATTTTTACAAAGCGGTCTTGACCTTCCAGTTACTGGAAGCCCTATCTCGGCTGAACGGAACGATTTCGAGGCTCGCCATGGCGCATTCGCACGACGATCACACCCACCACGGGCACAACCACCACGGGCACGGCCATTCGGCCGACGGCTCGTGCTGCTCGGCCAAGGCAGCACCTCAGGCTGAAATGATCGTTCGCGATCCGGTCTGCGGCATGACCGTCGATCCTGCCGCCGGCAAGCCGACGGCGGAGTACAAGGGCCGCATCTTCCATTTCTGCTGCAACGGCTGCCGAACCAAGTTCGAGGTAGCACCTGAAGACTACCTGACCGCCAAGGATCCGGTCTGCGGCATGAATGTGGACCGCGCCAGCGCCCGCCATTTCCATCGCCATGACGGGGCCAAGTACTATTTCTGCTCCGAAGGCTGCCTGAACAAATTCCAAGCCGAGCCAGAAAAATATCTCGGCGACCGCCCGGCACCCGCCCCAATGCCCAAGGGCACGCAATACACGTGCCCGATGCATCCCGAGATCATTCGCGACAAACCGGGCGATTGCCCGATCTGCGGCATGGCGCTGGAGCCGATGGGCGTGCCGACCGGCGAGGAAGGCCCCAACCCCGAGCTGGTCGATTTCACACGCCGCCTTTGGGTCAGCGCGCTCCTGGCGCTGCCGCTGTTCGTCATCGCCATGGCTCCGATGGTCGGCCTGCCGTTCCGCGACTGGCTGGGCGAGCGCACCGCAGCCTGGGTCGAGTTCGCGCTTGCCACGCCGGTCGTCTTGTGGGCGGCGCTGCCCTTCTTCAAGCGCGGCTGGTCGTCCATCCTCAACCGCAGCCCCAATATGTGGACGCTGATCTCCATCGGCGTCGGCGCGGCCTATCTCTACAGCGTCGCCGCAACCCTGTTCCCCGACCTGTTCCCGCATGAAGTGCGCGGCCATGGCGAAACCGTGCCGGTCTATTTCGAGGCCGCCGCCGTCATCGTCGCGCTGGTCTTCGTCGGCCAGGTGCTGGAACTCAGAGCCCGCGAAAAGACCGGCTCGGCCATCCGCGCCCTCCTCGACCTCGCGCCCAAGACGGCGCGGCTGATCGGTGCCGACGGCATCGAACGCGACGTGCCGCTTGCGGACGTCAAGGCCGGCGAGCGGCTGCGCATCCGCCCCGGCGAATCGGTCCCGGTCGATGGCACAGTCGTCGAGGGCCGTTCGACCATTGACGAGTCGATGATCACCGGCGAGCCGATCCCGGTCGCAAAGGCCGAGGGCGACAGCCTCATCGGCGGCACTTTGAACAAGAACGGCACGCTCATCATGCTGGCCGAAAAGGTCGGCGCCGAAACCACGCTGTCGCAGATCGTCGAACTGGTCGCCAAGGCGCAGCGCAGCCGCGCCCCGATCCAGGGTCTCGCCGACCGCGTCTCGTTCTACTTCGTGCCGGCGGTGGTGCTGGTGGCAATCGCCGCGTTCATCGCATGGCTGCTGGCCGGTCCCGAACCCAGCCTGATCTTCGCCATCGTCTCGGCGGTGTCGGTGCTGATCATCGCCTGCCCCTGTGCGCTGGGTCTCGCCACGCCGATGTCGATCATGACCGCCACCGGGCGCGGCGCGCAGGCCGGCGTGCTGATCAAGGAGGCCGCAGCACTCGAAAGGCTCGCCGCCGTCGATACGCTGATCGTCGACAAGACCGGCACGCTGACAGAAGGTAAGCCTAAACTTACGGATATTGTCGCGCTCGACGGCTTCGGCGAAGACGAGGTGCTGGCGCTCGCCGCCGCCATCGAACAGGGCTCGGAGCATCCCTTGGCCGACGCCATCGTCGACGGCGCACACGTGCGCAAGCTAACTATCGCATCCGCAACCGGTTTCGAGGCGGTCAACGGCAAGGGCGTCTCCGGCACGGTCGGCACACGCAAGGTCGCGCTCGGCAACGCACTCTTCTTCGCCGACCTCGGCATCGATGCCGCGCCGCTTACCGGGCGAGCCGATGCGCTGCGTGCTGACGGGCGCTCGGCGGTACTCGTCGCCATCGACGGCAAGCCGGCCGGCATCGTCGCCGTATCCGACCCGATCAAGCCGACCGCAGCGGAAGCGCTCAAAAAGCTCCAGGACACCGGCATGGTCATCGTCATGGCCACCGGCGACAACGAGCGCACCGCCGAGGCCATCGCCAGGCAGCTCGGCATCAAGCGGGTGCGCGCCGGCCTTCTGCCGGACGACAAGGCCAGGCTGGTCGAGGAACTCAAGGGCCGCGGCGCGGTGGTGGCGATGGCCGGCGACGGCATCAACGATGCGCCCGCGCTCAGCACCGCCGATGTCGGCATCGCCATGGGCACCGGCGCGGACGTCGCTCTGGAAAGCGCCGGCATCACGCTCTTGAAAGGCGACCTCACCGGCATCGTGCGGGCGCGCCATTTGGCGGAAGGCACGCTTTCCAACATCAAGCAGAACCTGTTCTTCGCCTTCCTCTACAACGCGCTCGGCGTGCCGGTCGCAGCCGGCGTGTTCTATCCGCTCACCGGTACGCTGCTCTCGCCCATGCTCGCTGCGGCGGCAATGAGCCTGTCGTCGGTCTCGGTGATCGCCAATGCGCTCAGGCTGCGCACGCTGAAACTCTAGGATTTTGAAAATGCGGGCGGGCAACCCAAAAGGAGACCATCGATGATTTCCAGCAAACTGAAATTGGCCGCCGTTGCGACCGCGCTCGTGGCCGGCTTGGCGACCTTCCACATCGCGTCGGCGCAGACTGACCATAGCACGCACAACATGGCTGCAATGGGCGCGGACAGCCCGTCCACCGCCGGCTACAAGGCGGCGATGGACAAGATGCATGCCGACATGGGCGCGCTGGAGTATTCGGGCGATGCCGATGTCGATTTCGCGCGCGGCATGATCCCGCACCACCAGGCCGCGATCGACATGGCCAAGGTGCTGCTCGAGCATGGCGACAACCCTGAAATGCGCAAGCTCGCCGAAGCGGTGATTTCGGCGCAGGAAGCCGAGATCAAGCAGATGCAGGCATGGCTCGCCGCCAATCCGCCGAAGTAAGCGGCTGAGGCCACCCCAAGGCAGCGGGTTGGCACTTCGCCGCTTTTGTGGCCTTGTTGCTGCCGCCATGTCCCCGGAGGCCGCCGATGACGATCCGAACCACCACTCTGCCATCCGGCGAAGCCGTGCCCGTGTTCGGGCTCGGCACATGGAAGATGGGCGAGGCGCAAAGCCGCTTCGCCGACGAGGTCGCAGCACTTCGTCTCGGCCTCGATCTCGGCGCGACGCTCATCGACACCGCCGAAATGTATGCCGATGCCGAACTGGTCGTGGGCGAAGCTGTCAGAGGTCGCCGCGACGGGCTGTTCCTGGTTTCCAAGGTGCTGCCGTCGAATGCCACGCGCGCCGGCACCATTGCCGCCTGCGAGCGCAGCCTGAAACGGCTCGGCACCGACCGCATCGACCTTTACCTCCTGCACTGGCGCGGCGGCACGCCGCTTGCCGAAACCGTCGCCGCCTTCGAGGCCCTGAAGGCGTCCGGCAAGATCCGCCATTGGGGCGTGTCCAATTTCGACAATGACGACATGGCCGAACTCGACGGCGTGCAGAACGGCCGCGCCTGCCAGGCCAATCAGGTTCTCTACAACCTCACCCGGCGCGGCATCGAGTTCGACCTCGTGCCGTGGAGCCGCAAGCGCTCCATGCCGATCATGGCCTATTCGCCGGTCGAGCAGGGCGCGCTTGCCCGTACCGGCAGGCTGGACGCCATCGCCGCCCGCCACGGTGCGAGCCCGGCGCAGATCGCGCTTGCATGGACGATGCGCGAGGATGGCGTCATCGCCATCCCCAAGGCGGTGCGGGCGCAGCATGTGCGCGACAACATCGCCGCGCTGGACATTGTCCTGACGGCAGAAGACCTTGCCGATCTCGACAAGGCCTTCCCGCCGCCACGCGGCAGACGCCCGCTGGAGATGATCTAAGTCTCCTTCTCCCCGTTCACGGGGAGAAGGTCCCGGCAGGGGGATGAGGGGCATCGCACCCCGACCATGCCTTTATTGAAGCGTCGGATTCTTGCGAAAGCCCGACACCTTTTTTGCCCGAGCGCAGCTCAGGCCAAGGGCTTCAGCCGCGCCTCGATGGAAGCGCGCTTCGCCTCGAGGAAGGGCGGCAGCGATAGCCGTTCGCCGAGGCTTTCCAGCGGCTCGTCAACGGCGAAGCCCGGTCCGTCGGTGGCGATCTCGAACAGGATGCCGTTCGGCTCGCGGAAGTAGAGCGAGCGGAAATAATAGCGCTCGACCTCACCGCTCGACGGCATGCCGAAACTGCGCAGCCGTTGCGTCCATTCATGGATGCTGGCCACGTCCGGCGTGCGGAAAGCGACGTGGTGCACGGCCCCCGCCCCTTGCATCGCCGGATCGAGACCCGGCTGTACGGCGACATGCAGTTCGGCCGCAGCCCCACCTTCGCCCATCTCGAACACATGCACGGTGCCTTCGCCGTCCGGCGAAGCGTAGCTGCGCGTCTCGCGCATGTTCATCACCTTGGTCAGCACCGGCTCAGTGCGCGACAGGTCGGGCACCGAGATGGTGATCGGGCCAAGGCCGCGGATCTGATGTTCGGCCGGCACCGGGCTCTTTGCCCATGGATGCGTTTCGCCCGCGCCGCCATCATCGACCAGCCGGAAACGCTGGCCCTCGAAATCCTCGAAGTCGAGCGCGCCGCGCCCGTCCAGTTCGATCACCTCGCCCGCCTTCACGCCCGCCTTTGTCAGGCGCTGATGCCACCAGTCGAGACTGGCATGGCTCGCGACGCGCAGGCCGGTGCGGGCAATCGAATGGGCTCCGCGCCGTTCCGGTGCAACCGGCCAGTCGAAGAAGGTGAGATCGGTGCCGGGCGAGGCTTTGCCGTCGGCGTAAAACAGATGGTAGGCGGTGGTGTCGTCCTGGTTGACCGTCTTCTTCACCAGCCTGAGGCCCAGCGTCTCGGTATAGAAGCGCAGGTTTGCCGGAGCATTGGCGGTGATCGCGGTCAGGTGGTGAATGCCTGTCAGTTGCAGTGTCATGATATCCTCCTTGAGCTCGTGGCCCGTTTCGACCTGCAATATCGGACTTCACTTCGGTTCGATAAATAGAAACAATCGAGGACTATTTGTTCATTTAATGAAGACAATGGCGAGGCCGTTGGCCGCATTGCCGTTGCCCGAAAGGTCGGCATCATTAAGCGCAGCATGAAGGCGGCCGCGCAAGCTTGCCGCCGCGGCAGCACGAGCTGGCAAATCGATGGACCGCAGATGACCGAGAGCCTTGCCCCGCACGCCCTGTTCGACAGCTACGCGCTGGAAATCACCGGCAAGGACATCGCCGAGATCAGCGAGGCGCAGTCCGCGATCGCCCCGGCCACGCCGATCAACATCGCTTTCCTCGGCAATGAGAGCCACGAGCAGCGCATCAACGCCGCCGGCGTCATCCGCGCCTGCGGCTTTCTGCCGGTGCCGATCATCTCGTCGCGGCGGCTGAAGTCGAAAGAAGACCGCGACACGCTTCTCTCCGGCCTCGTCCGGGCTGCCGCTACCGACCGCGTCATCCTCGTCGGCGGCGACCCGTCATCACCTGCCGGACCTTACCGCGATTCGCTCGACCTCATCGCCAGCAACATCCTCGACGATTTCGGCATCCGCCATGTCGGCATCGTCGGCTATCCTGAGGGTCATCCGAAGATCACCGATGCGGCACTGTGGGATGCGCTTGCCCGCAAGGTCGAGCTTTTGCGCGGGGCCGGGCGCACGGTCGAGATCACCAGCCAATACGGCTTCGACGCCGAAGCCGTCATCGCGTGGATCGAACGGGTGCGCGCGCTCGGCATCGACGCGCCGATCCGCATCGGCGTCCCCGGCCCTGCCAACGTCAAGCGCCTGCTGCGCTTTGCCGTTCAGTTCGGCGTCGGCACCTCGGCGACCATCGTGCACAAATACGGCTTCTCGCTGGCCAACCTGCTCAGCAAGGTCGGGCCTGAGCGTTTTCTGGCCCGGCTCGACAAGCGGCTGGCGGCCCGCGATCTCGGCGTCATCCGCCTGCATTTCTATCCGTTCGGCGGCATCGCGCCGACGGTGGACTGGATCGCCCGCCAGACCGAGGCGCATCGGTCAGCGGCGCTCGCCTGAGGCATCCTCACCGATAAGGCGGGTGATAACAGGCGCGCCGCCTTTCCAGCTGAATCCGTCTTGAGCAATTGCCGCCCTCGAACCGAAGCGCGTCTGAGTTTAGGGCAATCGCGAGAAAAGTAACCGCGACCCCGGCTATTTCTCCATCATGCCCTTCAGCCGATAGAGCGCGTCCAGCGCCTCGCGCGGCGTCATCTCGTCCAGATTGAGGCCGGCAAGCGTCTCGCCAACCTTGTCCGGCTTGACTACCGGCTTTTGCGCTTCCCGCTTCACGGCCACCGAAAACAGCGGCAAGTCGTCGATCAGCCGGTCGGCCTTGCCGGAGACTTCGCCTTCCTCAAGCTGGTGCAGCACTTCCTTTGCCCGCGCCACCACCGCCTCCGGCAGGCCGGCAAGGCGCGCCACCTGCACGCCATAGCTGCGGTCGGCGGCGCCCTTGCCCACCTCGTGCAGGAACACGACCTCGCCTTCCCACTCCTTCACCCGCATGGTGACGTTGGACAGGCGCGGCAGCTTTTCGCTAAGCGCCGTCATCTCGTGGAAATGGGTGGCGAAGATCGCCCGGCAGCGGTTCTTCTCATGCAGGTACTCGACCGCCGCCCAGGCAATCGACAGGCCGTCGAAAGTCGCCGTGCCGCGCCCGATCTCGTCGAGGATCACCAGCGCCCGCTCGCCGGCCTGGTTGAGGATCGCCGCCGTCTCCACCATCTCGACCATGAAGGTCGAGCGTCCGCGCGCCAGATCGTCGGACGCGCCGACGCGCGAAAACAGCCGGTCCACTACGCCGATATGGGCGCTCGCCGCCGGCACGAACGAACCCATCTGGGCAAGGATGGCGATCAGCGCGTTCTGGCGCAGGAAGGTCGACTTGCCGCCCATGTTCGGCCCGGTCAAAAGCCAGATCGCACCGTTCCTGCCGTCGCCTTGCGGCGACAGGTTGCAGTCATTGGCAACGAACGGGCCTTCGCTCGAACGCCGCAGCGCCTGCTCGACCACCGGATGACGCCCGCCCTCGATTTCAAACGCAAGGCCGGCATCGACTTCCGGGCGGCACCAGTTCTCGCTTTCGGAAAGTGCCGCCAGCGCCACCGATACGTCGAGCATTGCAAGGGCTGCCGCGCCGGCGCGGATCGCGTCGGCCGATCCGACCGCCTCCGCCAGCAGCCAGTCGAACGCGGCAAGCTCTATCGACAGCGCCCGGCCGGCGGCATTGGCGATCTTCGTCTCCAGACCGGCCAGTTCCGTGGTGGTGAAGCGCATGGCGCTTGCCATGGTCTGGCGGTGGATGAATTTTGCCCGCGCCGCGTCGGTGCCGGTCATCGCGGCTGAATTGTTGGCCGTCACCTCGATATAGTAGCCCAGCACATTGTTGTGCCGGATCTTCAAGCTGCGGATGCCGGTCTCCTCGGCAAGGTCGCGCTCCATCGCGGCGATGACGCGGCGCGTGCCGTCGCGCAACGCCCGCATCTCGTCGAGCTCCGCATCATAGCCCTCGCGCACGAAGCCGCCATCGCGCTTCAGCAGTGGCAACTCGTCGGCGAGCGCCGCATCCAGATGCTTAGCCAGCGCCTTGGGCAGGGCGGCAATCGCCTTCAGCCCTTCCGTGATTTCCACCGGCGGCGCCGCGCCGGCAAAGATATCCGCGATAGCGACCGCCGCCGCGAACCCTGCCCGCAGCGCGCCCAGGTCGCGCGGGCCGCCGCGGTTCAGCGCCAACCGCGACAGCGCCCTTGGCATGTCGGCAACGCCTTTCAGCGAAAGCCGCACCGCTTCGGCCACATGCTGCTCGCTGCGGAAGAAGGACACCGAATCGAGCCGCGCCGCAATCGCCGCCGGATCGGTCAACGGAGCCATCAGCCGGTCGGCCAAAAGCCTTGCGCCGCCGCCGGTCACGGTGCGGTCGATGGCCTTGACCAGTGAACCGTCGCGGCTGCCGGAAAGCGTGCGCAAAAGTTCCAGGTTGGCGCGCGTCGCCGGGTCGATGAACAGCGTCGAGCCGGCTTCCTCGCGTTCGGGCCGCGACAGCGGCGGACGCTCGGCTTTCTGCGTCTTCTCGACATAGGCGATGATACCGCAGATCGCCGACAGCTCGGCGCGGCTGAAGGTGCCGAAGGCGTCCGGCGTCGCCACTTCGAAGAAGCGGGCGATGCGGCCCGCGGCGGTTGCCGAATCGAACAGCGGCGCAGGCTGCGGATTGACGATGCGGCCAAGCACGTCGAAGGCCGGCCTGAACTCGGCATCATGAAACACCGGCTCGGCCACGATCAGTTCGCGCGGATCGACGCGGAAGATGTCGGCCAGAAGCCGCTCCGTCGACGTTTCCGCCACGCGGAATGCGCCGGTCGAAATATCGATCCAGGCCAGCGCGCAGGCGGCCTCGCTTGCCGCCGCGCCCTTCACGCGCCCCATCGCCATCAGGAAGCTCGATTCGGACGGCGCAAGCAGCTTGTCCTCGGTGATGGTGCCGGGTGTCACCAGCCGGATCACGTCGCGGCGCACTACCGACTTTGAGCCGCGCTTCTTGGCTTCCGCCGGGTCCTCGATCTGCTCGCACACGGCAACGCG
This sequence comes from Mesorhizobium sp. FG116, assembly GCF_057809835.1. Classification (NCBI taxonomy): domain Bacteria; kingdom Pseudomonadati; phylum Pseudomonadota; class Alphaproteobacteria; order Hyphomicrobiales; family Phyllobacteriaceae; genus Mesorhizobium; species Mesorhizobium sp. FG116. Next base: position 49,482 of record NZ_JBMDKS010000016.1, on the reverse strand, counting down.
AAAACCTTGCGCGATCAGCTTCTGCAGATAGTCGTCCGCCGCATGCACCGGCACGCCGCACATCGGAATGTCCGCGCCCTGGTGCTTGCCGCGCTTGGTCAAGACGATCCCCAGCGCCTTGCTCGCCTTTTCGGCGTCGTCGAAGAAGAGCTCGTAGAAATCGCCCATGCGGTAGAACAAAAGCGAGTCCGGGTTCGCACCCTTGATCTCGATATACTGCTCCATCATCGGCGTCGGGCCGGCCACGGCGGAGGCGGGCGTGGCCTCTTCCACGGAGGCCGCCATTGTCTGGGTGTTCGGCTCTTCGTTCATACGAGCCTCACCCAGCCAGGCTGATCGCGGCAGTGCCGGCAACGGCAAGTGCCGCGCCCAGCCATGCCTCGCGCCGCGGCGCGACGCCGGAGCGCAGCCACACCATCGGCAGTATCATGATCGGGGTCATTGAAGAGAGCGTCGTCACGATGCCGACATTGCCAGTGGCGAGCGCCGCCAGCAACAGCGACATGCCGAGACCGGTGCCGACGAAGGCCGAGGCTACCGCGAGACCGAGATCGACCCTGCGGAAACTGTAGGGCCTTCTCACGATCGCCAGCGGCAGGAATGAGATCAGCACGAAGAGCAGCGCCGACACACCCGAGCGCACCGCCATCGCCGCGAACGGATCGACGCCCGCCTCCATGGCGGGCCTTGCAAACAGGCTGCCCAGCGCCTGGCCAAGCGCCGTCACGATACCCAGCAGCATGCCCAGCCATTGCGGCGCGCTATGCCCTATCGCGGCGGGTCCGGCGCCTACGGCCGGAACCTCCACCGCCGGCACCGGGTCGCGGCGACGCACGCCCACCGCCAGAACGATGCCGGCAAGCACGAGTACGATGCCAACCATCTGCTGCAGCACGATGGTCTCGCCAAGGAAAAAATAGCCGAGCACCAACGAGAAGGGAGAGGCGAGCGCAAACAAAAGCGCCGTGTTGCGTGGCCCGATGATGTAGATGGCCGCAAAGTAGGTCGTGCTGGCGATGAAGATGCCGCAGATGCCCGAAATGACCAGCAGTCCGGCCTCGTGCGAACCGATACTTCGCCAACCGCCAACCACCAGCGCAGCCGTACCGGTGATCGCAAAGGCTGCCACCATCTGCCAGCGGGCGAGGCGCACGATATCGACGCGGCCCTTCAGCTCGGCGATCAACATGCCGGACAGCGCGATGCACACGGAGGCGGCCAGCGCCAGGCTTTCAGACATCAGCATGGCGAAGGTCGGAAAAGGGAAGCGCTATTGTTCAAGAAATACTTTCTAATTTTTGCAAGCTCATCTGCTTGGCGCTTTACGTCCGGCAAGCGTAGCCTTAATCGGAAATGTTCCACAAATATTTGCGCGGCCAACGCGCAGTGAGACCCAAGGAAGTCCCTATGGCAAAAATGAGCGATAGCAACGGCCCCTCCGTCAGCGCAGAGGAGGCGCTGGAGTTCCATGCCATGGGGCGTCCGGGCAAGCTGGAAGTGGTGCCGACCAAGCCGATGGCGACGCAGCGCGACCTCTCGCTGGCCTATTCGCCGGGCGTCGCCGTGCCGGTGAAGGCGATCGCCGAAGATGCCTCGCGCGCCTTCGACTACACCAGCCGCGGCAACATGGTCGCCGTCATCTCCAACGGCACCGCCATCCTCGGCCTCGGCAATCTGGGCGCGCTGGCGTCGAAGCCGGTCATGGAAGGCAAGGCGGTGCTGTTCAAGCGCTTCGCCGACGTCGATTCCATCGACCTCGAGGTCGATACCGAGGACGCCGACGCCTTCATCAACTGCGTGCGCTATCTCGGCCCCTCCTTCGGCGGCATCAACCTTGAGGACATCAAGGCGCCCGAGTGCTTCGTCATCGAGCAGCGCCTGCGCGAACTGATGGACATCCCGGTTTTCCACGACGACCAGCACGGCACGGCGATCATCTCCGCCGCCGGCCTCATCAACGCACTGGAAGTGACCGGGCGCGACATGAAGACGACGAAGCTGGTCTGCAATGGCGCAGGCTCAGCCGGCATCGCCTGCATCGAACTCATCAAGGCGATGGGCTTCACGCCTGAAAACATCATCCTGTGCGACACCAAGGGCGTTGTCTACCAGGGCCGCACCGAAGGCATGAACCAGTGGAAGTCGGCGCATGCGGTCAAGACCGAGGCGCGCTCGCTGGCCGACGCCATGGATGGCGCAGACGTGTTCTTCGGCCTCTCCGCCAAGGGCGCGCTCACCACCGCCATGGTGCAGTCGATGGCCAAGAACCCGATCATCTTCGCCATGGCCAATCCAGACCCCGAGATCACGCCGGAAGAAGTGGCCGAAATCCGCACCGACGCCATCATGGCCACGGGCCGTTCGGACTATCCGAACCAGGTCAACAACGTGCTCGGCTTCCCCTACATCTTCCGCGGCGCGCTCGATGTCCGCGCGACCACGATCAACGACGCGATGAAGATCGCAGCCGCCCGCGCGCTGGCCGACCTGGCCCGCAAGGACGTGCCCGACGACGTCGCCGCCGCCTACCAGGGCAACCGGCCGAAGTTCGGCCCCAGCTACATCATCCCGGTGCCGTTCGACCCGCGCCTGATCTCGGCAATTCCCGTCGCCGTCGCAAAGGCCGCGATGGAAACCGGCGTGGCGCGCCGCCCGATCATCGACCTCGACAAATATGTCAACGAGCTCTCCGCGCGCCGCGACCCGATCGCCTCGACCTTGCAGCGCATCTATGACCGCGTGCGCCGCCAGCCCAAGCGCATCGTCTTCGCCGAGGGCGAGGAAGAGCAGATGATGCGCGCCGCCGTTTCCTACGTGAACCAGAACCTCGGCACCGCCATCCTGCTCGGTCGCGACGACGTCATCAAGGAAAACGCCCGCAACGCCGGCATCAACCTCGACAAGCCGGGCATCGAGATCATCAACGCCCGCCTGTCGCGCCGCAACACCATCTATGCCGACTTCCTCTACGAGCGCCTGCAGCGCAAGGGCCATTTGCTGCGCGACTGCCAGCGCCTCATCAACAACGACCGCAATCACTTCGCAGCCTGCATGGTGGCGCTGGGCGATGCCGACGGCGTGGTCACCGGCGTCACCCGCAACTATTCGACGGCGCTTGAAGACGTGCGCCGCGTCATCGACGCCCGCCCCGGCCATTGCGTCATCGGCGCATCGATCGTGCTCGCGCGCGGCCGCACCGTCATCGTCGCCGACACCGCCGTCCACGACATGCCGAACGCCGAGCAGATCGCCGACATCGCTGAGGAAGCCGCCAACTTCGCGCGCCGCATGGGCTACGAACCGCGCGTGGCCATGCTCGCCTACTCGACCTTCGGCCACCCGCAGGGCGAACGCTCCGAGCGCATCCAGGAAGCGGTCAAGATCCTCGACAAGCGCCGCGTCGATTTCGAATATGACGGCGAGATGGCCGCCGATGTCGCGCTCAACCCCAACGGCATGCGGCTCTACCCGTTCTGCCGCCTCAACGGCCCGGCCAATGTGCTGGTCATGCCGGCCTTCCACTCGGCCTCGATCTCGACCAAGATGCTGCAGGAACTCGGCGGCTCAACCGTCATCGGCCCGCTGCTCGTCGGCCTCAACAAGCCGGTGCAGATCGTGCCGCTCAACGCCAAGGACAGCGACATCGTCAACATGGCCGCCATCGCCGCCTATTCGGCCGGCGCCTGACGCTCGACCCGTGCCTGCTGCCCATGCGGTAGGCGCGTGTTGGACCATCGTCTCCGGCTAAAAAGTCTGTCACCCATCGCCAATCATGGGTGACAGTCATCTACCTCCTGCCGGGGCGCGCATGAAGACTGACAAAAGCGGCACCGGCCGGTTCATCCACCTGCTCGGCGCGGCGCAGATCTGCTCGTGGGGCACCGTCTTCTACGGCTTCCCGCTGATTGCCGAAGCAATGCGCGCTGATCTCGGCTGGTCGAAGACGGAGCTCTACGGCGCCGCCACCATCGGCGTCCTGCTGGCCGGCATTGCCGCCTACCCGACCGGCTCGGCGATCGACCGCGGTCATGGACGCCTCATCATGGCCGGCGCATCCGTCATCGCCGGGCTGTTGTTCGCGGCGTGGTCGCAGGTCGAGAGCATCGCCGCCTTCTACCTCGTTCTTGCCGGCATCGGCTGCATGCAGGCGGCCACGCTCTACGAACCGGCGTTCGCCGTCATCGCGCGGCGCGTCGGTGCGCTCAAGGCCCGCAACGGCATCACCACGCTTACACTGTGGGGCGGCTTTGCCAGCACCGTCTTCATCCCGATCATCCAGTTCGTCATCGAAATACGCGGCTGGCGCGAGGCGCTGCTGGTCATGGCCGCCGTCAACATCGTCATCTGCGGCAGCCTCTATGCGCTTGCCATCGACCCGGCCAGGGACGCGCCGCGCCCGGCCAACCCGCATGACGGCCCTGCCCCCACGGCCGGGCGCGCGGCGGTTGCGGCGGCGATGCGCAAGCCGGCCTATTGGGGCCTCATGCTGGCGTGGTCGTCCTACGCGCTGGCGTTTTCGACGCTGACCTATCACTTCTTCCCGCTGTTCCTCGAACACGGCCTCGATTCCAAGGGCGCGGTCGCCGTGCTCACCGTCATCGGCCCGGCGCAGGTGGCCGGGCGCATCGCCATACGCTGGCTGGCGGCGGAAGCGCCTGTGCGCAAGCTCGGCTCCGTCATCGTCGTGGTCTTTCCGCTGGCGGTGCTGGGCTTTGCCTTCGCGCCACCCCAAACATTTTTGATCGCGGCCATCGCCGCCTTCTACGGCGCGGCCAACGGCATGATCACAATCGTGCGCGGCGTCGCCGTGCCCGAAATGATCAGCCGCGAAGCCTATGGCGCGATTTCCGGCTCGCTGGTCGCGCCGATGAACATCGTCACCGCGCTGTCACCGTTCGGAGCAGCACTTCTGTGGCAGGCGAGCGGTGGCTACGGCGCGGTTCTCGCCGCAATCTTTGCCGGCTCACTGACTTTGTGCGCCGGATTCTGGTTCGCCGCCTATTGGGCGAAGTCCTGAACCGGGCAGTACTGGCTTATGCGACCAGCGCGAGGTTGCCTTCAGCCGCCGAGATGGCGCGTTCGAGCGCGGCGAAGCAGTCGGCGTCGAACGCCGCGCCAATGTCGGCCCGCATGATGCCAAGCGCCTCGGCCACGGGGATGGCCGCGCGATAGGGCCGGTCGGCGGTCAAGGCGTCGAACACGTCGGCGACGGTGACGATCCGCGTCTCCTCCTCGATCTCGTCGCCCTTGAGCCCGCGCGGGTAGCCCCTGCCGTCCAGCCGCTCGTGATGTGCGCCGCCGATGCGCGCCATCTCGCTGAAGGCCGGCACGCGCGACAGAATGCTCTCCGACATGGCGGAGTGGTCGCGCATCTTGACCCACTCCTCGTCATCCAGCTTGCCGTTCTTGTCGAGAATGGAATTGGAGACGCCGAGCTTGCCGATATCGTGCAAGAGCGCCGCGCGCCGCAGCCAGCGCCGGCGGCTGGCCGGATAACCCATTTCGCCGGCAACGAGATCGGCATAGACCGCCACCCGTTCCGAATGACCTGCCGTGAACGGGCTCTTGGAATCGACGATCTGCGCAAAGGCGCGGGCGATGTCGTCCAGATAGTCATCGTCGACATCGACATGCCGCCGCGCCGGCGCCAGGTCGAACACGGCATCGGCGATGCCGCCGGATTCCAGCGCCTGCCAGAACCCGGCTTCGGCCATGGCCGCCTCGAGACCGTCAACGCAGGCCGGGTCGAACCAGCTACCCCGGCGCGCGCGAACTTCCGCAATTGCCGCATCGCGGCCGGCTGCGGTGTGGAAAACGTCGACCACCTGCGCAAGCAGCGCGATGCGCGAATAGACCGGGATCGCTTCGCCGGCGAGACGGTCGGGCCTGCCCTGCCCGTCCCAATGCTCGTCCAGCGAATGAATGCCGTCCGAGACGCTGGTGGGAAACCTGAGCGTCGCCGCGATCTCCGCGCCGCGATGGCAGCGGGTCTGGATCAGATCGTTCACGATATCGCCGCCATTTTGCATGATGTTGAGGATCGACCGCAGCCGATCGCCCAGCGAGGAACGCCGCCCGGTATGCGTCAGCACGAAGCCGAGCACCTTCGGCAGGCTGGAGCCCATCGTCTTGAAGTCGCGCTTGAAGCCGATATCGTCGGACAGGTAAAGTTCGCAGATGCGGGCGGCATTGCTGGAACAGCCGAGATCCTTGAGCAGGATCGTGTAGTAGAGTTCCCACAGCTCCGTTTCCGGCAGCCCCATATGGCGGCCGATCTGCGTGCCGATCCAGGTGCTGCGGACACAATGGCCAACCGGCTGGCCCTCGGTAAGGTCGAGCGCGTAGCTCAGCGCGCCGAGCAGTTCGGCCAGGCGTACGCTCTGCTGCGCCTCGGTTTTCATTCGGCCACCCCGACCTCTGTTTGTCGGGGTAGTTTCGCCTATGCGGGTTAAATTTTGGTCCTCTTGCCCACGCTGCCGGGAGAGCGTCGTCACAACATCGAATAAGTGACGAGATGCAGCCCGTTATAGACGACATGGACCGCCAAGGCGGGCCATAGCGACCCGGTCTTGCGGTACAACACGCCGACCAGGATGCCGACCATCAGCGCGTCGAAGAAGATGACGCTCGGGCCGTGGGCAGCAGCGAAGATCACCGCGCTGCCAAGCACGCCCGCCCACGCGCCATGGCGGTTCAGCGCAGTGGCTATCACGCCCCGGAACACCACCTCCTCGCCGAACGGCGTCATCAGCGCGCCCGCCACCAACAGCACCAGAAGCGATAGCGTCCCGCCCGAGGCCGCCGCCTGGAAATCGGCCTGCGTGTTCGGCTCGGTGATGAAGTGGAAATACACGCCTTCGACGATGAAGCTGAGGCCAAAGGCGACGACGCCGAGCGCCACGCCAACCGCAATCCACTTCAGCTCGACCGCGCGAAAGCCGAATGCCCGGAAATCGCGAATGCGCAGGAAAACCGCCGCCAGAAGCGCGATGCAACCAATCGCGCCGTTCGCCGCCATGCCGACGATGCCGCGCACCGCTGCCTGCTCGTCACTGGTGTTCACCATCCACAAGCCGAGCGCCGCGACAAGCACCAGGTACACCACCAGCGCAACCACGATTTCGGGCCAACCGGGCTCAGCCTGCGGTCCGGCTGGCAACGGCATCTCATCGACGCGGCTTGCCGTGCGCCCGGTTCCTGCTGTCATTCTGGCCTGCTTTCTGGCTTGATGTCCGCGTTCCGGTTCGCAACATGGCGCGATCCGACTGCTTCGCGATAGCAGATGTTCGCGAACACCCTAGGCGCGTGGGAGATTTCGTAGCATGGCGAAGCTGGTCTTTGCACTCAACGCCTCGCTCGACGGCTATGTCGACCACATGGCCTTCGCGCCCGATGCCGTCTTATTTCGGCACTTCATCGACGATGTGCGCGGCCTTGCCGGCATCGTCTACGGCCGGCGCATGTACGAGGTCATGCGCTACTGGGACGAAGACCGTGCCGAGTGGGACGACGCGCGGCGCGCCTACGCCGAGGCATGGCGCGGCCAGCACAAATGGGTGGTGTCGCGCACCTTGCAGTCGGTTGGCCCGAACGCCACGCTCATCAGCCACGATGTCGAGCAGGCTTTACGTGCCCTGAAAGCCAGCCTCGATGGCAACATTGAAATTGCCGGACCGGAACTGGCCGGCAGCCTGTCGCAAACAGGCCTCATCGACGAATACCGGATTTACTTTCACCCCTATGTGCTTGGCGGCGGCAAGCCGTTCTTTTCCGGCCCGCGACCGCCGCTTCGCCTGACGGCAAGCGACCGCATCGGCGAGAACGTCATCCGCCTCACCTACGTTCCGGCCTAGCGCCGATGCGCACACAACGCTCCACAGTCCTCGACATTTGCCGGCTCACTTCTTTTGTGCGCCGGATTCCGATTTTCTGACTCTTGGGGGATAAAACAGGCCCACAACGTCAGCCGCTCGCTTAAGTTGGCAAGCCAAACCGGAGACTATTACCTATGAGCCACGACGATGCGGCGGGGAAACCACCGACCATGGTGCGGCTGTCAGGCTTCCTGCGCTGCGCGTCGGTGGCGGAGGTCGAGACCGTCCAACGCCACCTGCCCGAACACATGCGCCTGACGCGGGCGGAACCCGGCTGCATCTCCTTTGAGGTTTCGCAGACCGACGATCCCCTTGTCTGGCGCGTCGAAGAACTTTTCGCCGACCAGGCCGCCTTCGATTTTCACCAGAAACGCACCCGCGCTTCCGAATGGTTCGCGGCGACGGCAGCGATTGTGCGGGAGTATGAGGTTAGGTGGTTGAGCAGATTTGATGAAAGGTTGATTTCGGTCAATTTATCTCGGTTCGTTTCGCGCATCCAGATATAAGCTGGAGGACAACTACCGAATTGCAAGTATTGATTCGGTTTTGGATGGGCAAAGTCGATGTTCGAGCGAAATACGGTTTTCATTGTAGGCGCCGGGGCCAGTAGCGAGATTAACTTTCCCATAGGGTCTGACTTAACCCGGATCATCGCCAAAAAGCTACATATCGGCTTTGGCGACGGATGGAACCAATCCAGCGGTGATCGGATCATCGCTGAAGCAGTCCGTTTACATATCAGGGAAAAAGGCGAACAAGATCCCAACCCATATTATCATGTCGGAAGAGATATCGCTGCTGGTATGCGGCAAGCGATCTCAATCGACAACTATCTTCACGCCCATGCCGATGATGACCGCTTGACCTGGATGGGGAAGCTAGGCATCGCAGCGAGCATTTTAGAGGCGGAGCGCGACTGTCGACTAGCCATCAATCGTGAGCGGCAGACCTTAGATTTAAGCACAGTGGCTAGTAGTTGGTATCATCCTTTCTTTCAAATGCTGACGGAGGGAGTACAGGCGGGCAAAGTTAGAGCTCTCTTCGAGAGAGTTTCATTCGTTGCCTTCAACTATGACAGATGCATAGAACACTTTCTCGTCCATGCTCTGGCCAACTATTTCCGCATGGACGACAGGGAGGCAGAGCATCTCGTCAACCAACTACGGATTGAACATCCATATGGCCAAGTTGGACAATTACCGTGGCAAGACCGACAGGGATTAACGGGATTTGGTAAAGACGTTCACGCTCGTGACCTCCCACAGATTGCATCTCAAATTCGCACCTTCACCGAGCAGGTTGAAGATGGCGATATGATCAACAGGGCTAAGAGGCTGATCGCTGAGGCAGAAGTTGTTGTGTATTTGGGATTTTCTTACGGCGACATGAATATGCGGTTGCTCTCACTCGATCAAGCGGAGGAGCGTGCAGTGTTTGGCACCAGCCTTGGAATCTCTGAGCCTAACAAGAAGGTCATTGAGCGCGACATCATCAACGCAATGGGTCCGGCTTCTGGAACTGTGCAGTCTATAGAACTAGCCGATATGACCTGCTGCGAGATGTTGAAGGCCTATTGGCGGCCAATATTGCGAGGCCTCTGAAAATTTCCGTGCGTTGACGAGGATGAACCAACCTTTCCCTTGTTACAACTCCTTGATTCTTCATACTTTCAAATATTTTTTGTCCACGCTTTCCCGGCCCGCCGCATAATCCTTGCACCGTTCTCACGGGAAGCCTGGCTGCGCACCGGGCATCAGGCGAGGGCGGCGGCGCCGGATCGGTCGCGCTACGGTAGCGCGGCTGGGAGATGATCCCCCAGGTCCGGGCCTTGATCGGGGCTTTCGGCAAAAAGTGCTGCCCCCGGTAAGGCAAGAACGCCGGCGGACGCAGGACACCGCGCCGTAAAATAAATTCCAAAGGCGCGGTTCCTGCGTCCGCTTCCCGATCCGTTTACGGCGGGAAGAGACTTCCGCATGCCTGAAACATCCAACCAGAAAGGACCAGACATGACGGAGAGACAGGACAACATCCCGCAGGGCTTCAAGCGGCTTTGCATGTCCGCACTGAGCCTCGCGCTCGAAGCCGACGGCGCACCCCAACGCTGCCCGAGACGGGCCTGCCGCTTTTCGGGCCATTGCCATCTGCCGATGGGCGACAATGGTCCCGGCGCTTGCGGCGGCGGCCCGATCCCCGGCCACGTCGCCGCCGAAGCAGCTCTTATGCTGGCCTTCAGGCTCGATGAGTGAGGGGGGAGCTCTGCCTTCTCCCCTTGTGGGGTGAAGAGCGGTGCGCGAAGCGCACGAAAAGTCTCTCAATGGGCTTTTCGAGCGATGAACGCCCGGAGCCATAGCGGAGGGCCGGGTGGTGGATTGGCGCGCAGCGCCAAGACGGATGAGGGGTGATGGAAGGAGCGCCGCTTGGGCCGTTGGAATGCAGCTACACACCCCTCACCCGGATTGCCAACCGCGCCGCAAAGCGGCTTCGGGGCAATCCGACCTCTCCCACAAGGGGCGAGGTAAAGAGCGCGCTACAGCAACCCTGCCTGTTCGGCCTCGAGGCGCAGATTCTGGCGCGGGCGCGGGCCGATCTGCTGGATCACCAGCCCCGCCGCCAGCGAACCGAGATCGCCGCACGTCTTGAGATCGCGGCCTTGCGTGTAGCCGTGCAGGAAGCCGGCGGCATAGAGGTCGCCGGCGCCGGTGGTGTCGACCAGCTCGGCAATGGCGGTTGCCGCGATCACCACCGTCTCGTCGCCGCGCACGATCACCGAGCCCTTTTCGGAGCGGGTCACGGCGGCCAGCCGGCAGTCCTTGCGGATCGCCGCCAGCGCCTCATCAAAAGAGGCGGTCTGGTAGAGCGACTTGATCTCATGGCTGTTGGCGAACACGATATCGACCGTGCCCGAGCGCATCAGGTCGAGGAACTCGTCGCGGTAGCGGTCGACGCAGAACGAGTCCGACAGCGTCATCGCCACTTCGCGCCCGGCGGCGTGCGCCAGTCGCGCGGCCTGGCGGATCGCCTCCTTGGCGCGCGGCGGATCCCACAGATAGCCCTCGAAATAGGTGACCTTCGCGCCGCTTGCCTTGTCGGCCTCGACGTCCTCCGGGCCAAGCTCGACGCAGGCGCCGAGATAGGTGTTCATCGAGCGCTCGCCATCGGGCGTGACGAAGATCATCGAGCGCGCCGTCGGCGGCTCGCCCTTCAGCGGGGCGGTGTCGAAGGCGACGCCCAGCGCCTTGATGTCATGGGCGTAGATTTCGCCGAGATGATCCGCGTTGACCTTGCCGAAAAAGGCGGCGCGACCGCCGAAGCTGGCAATGCCCGCCGCCGTGTTGCCGGCCGAACCGCCGGACGCCTCGATGGCCGGGCCCATGCGCCTGTAAAGCAGCTCGGCGCGCTCGGCGTCGATCAGGTTCATCGCCCCCTTGATGATGCCGTTGTCGGTGAGGAACGCCTCGTCGCACTGGGCGATGATATCGACAATGGCGTTGCCGATGCACAGGACGTCATATTCGGGCATTCATCCCACTCCGCCGCAACGTTTCCGGGCCTGCGCCGCAATCCACGCGCACCAGCCGAGCGGGGTCTAGAGCATCGGGACCGCTTTGCAAAGCCCGGGGAAGGCGTTTGGGGCGAGGCGGCATTTGCAGGCCGCCCGCACCTGATCTAACGCAGGAGGAAGCCGCGACCGAGCTCATCGTCCTCTTCGAGGCAATACTGCGTCTTGCCCGAATAGAAGGCGCGGCCGCCGACGCGGGCAACGATCGCCTCATGCCTGCCCGCTTTCGTGCTGCGGGCGACCGCGCCGGTAAAGTGCGAGCCGACGATGCTTTCGAAGATGCGCGTCTGCCCGATAGCTATCTCGCCCTTGGCGTGCATCGCCGCCAGCCTGGCCGTCACGCCCGACCCGGTCGGCGAACGGTCCACTTCCGCCTCGGCGAAGACGCAGACATTTTTCGTCGGACGGTCGCAAAACCTGTCCACGCCATCGGTCAGGATCGTACCATAGAGAAAGGCGAGGTCGTCATGGTCGGGATGGGACAAGGGGAGGGTGACTTTTAGCTTTTCGGTCAGCGCAGTTGCAGCGTCGATGAAATCGCGCGCCCGGTTGCGGCCGAATTCCAGGTTGAACTGGCGGCAGTCCGCGAGCGCGTAAAACGCGCCGCCATAGGAAAGGTCGAAGCGGATTGTGCCGAAACCGGCAAGCTCAGTGCTTTCCTCGCGGGCGAACAAAAACGCCGGCACGCTTTCGAACGAGACCGCACCCGCCTTGCCGTCCTTGACCTCGACCGAGGCGACGACCAGCCCGCACGGCGCCTCGATGTTGACGACGGTCACCGGCTCGCGGACTGCAACGATGCCGGTGTCCACCGCATAGCGGCCAAGCGCGATCACGGCGTGGCCGCACATGGTCGAGTAGCCCTCATTGTGCATGAACAGAACGGCGAGGTCGGCCCCGGGCAGGTCCGGCTCGACCAGAAGCGCGCCATACATGTCGTAGTGGCCGCGCGGTTCGAACATCAGGAGCTTGCGCAGATGGTCGAGATGGTCGCGAACATAAGCCCGCTTTTCCAGGATCGTGCCCTTGGGGATCGCCGGATAGCCGCCGGTAACGATGCGCACCGGCTCGCCGCCGGTGTGCATGTCGGTCACGGTCAAAGCTGCGTTCACGGCTCAGCCTTCCGAAGTCGAAAACATCTTCTGCAGCCGGTCATAGGCCATGGCGTCCCGGCTGAAGGTGAACGAACCGCCTTCAAGAATTTCCTTCGACGCACGCTCCAACGCACCGAACGTATAGTTGGTCAGCTTGGAGCCAAGCGAAATGCGCTTTGCTCCGGCCTTGGCCAGTTCAGCCACGGTGAAGGCGGGGACGGCGAGAATGTTGACCGGCTTGGAAACGGAGGAACAGATGGTGCGCACCGCATCGATATCCGTGATGCCCGGTGCATAGAGCACGTCGGCGCCTGCCTTCTCGAAAGCCTGCAAGCGCCTGATGGTGTCGTCGAGATCGTTGATGCCATGCAGGAAGTTTTCCGCACGCGCCGTGAAGACGAAGTCGTTCTTCAAGGCCCGCGCCGCCTCGACAGCCGCCGCCACACGTTCGACCGCATGAGAGAATTCATAGATCGGACGATCGTCGTCGCCGGAAAAGTCTTCGATCGAGCAACCGGCCAGGCCTGCCGCCTCGGCGGCGAAAATGGTTTCCGCGGCGCGCTCCGGGCTATCGCCCTTGCCCTTCTCCAGATCCGCCGACACCGGCAGGTCGGTTGCCGCGGCAAGTTCCTTGCAGTGGGCAATCATCGTCTCGAAATTCACCCCGCCATCCGGCAGGCCGCGCGAAAAGGCAAAGCCGGCGCTGGTCGTCGCCAGCGCCTTGAAGCCGAAGGACTGCAAAAGCTTGGCGGTGCCGATGTCCCACGGGTTCGGAATGACGAATGTGGAAGCGTGAAGCTCGCGAAAAACCTTGCCCTTGTCCATGGCGTCTGCCCTGTCAGTGTTGAAATCATGACGCGATCCTATCCCTGGCCACCGTCGCGGGCAAACGGATGCGATTGGCTCACAACCCTGTTTTTCCAGATTCCGCGTCAGGAACATGACAGGGTGGTGTCAGGAGAATGCGCGGTCCTGCCGCTCCGCAACGCGTTTGCCTTTCGTGCTCCGCCGCGGCGCTATTCCGTCGAGTTGGCGATTTTTGCCGCACGTCGTAAAAAATCGAAATTTATCGAACCAGTTCAAAGAGTTACAAATCTTGATCGAAAAACCAGCCCGCCCACCAGCCGCAATATATTATCTTGTTGACAGGTAAGAGAGCTTGTGGCCTCATTGCATTTGGTGAAATTTTCTTTCTCAATGTGAATCGCATTGAACTGGAATTTTTGCCCAATGAAGAACAGCTCTTTGATTCATCGGATTTGGTAATCGGAGGAGACGGATGGGTGGAAAAATAACAACAACAAGCATCCATAACGTGTGAAAATTGAGCGGCTGTAGCTTAGCCATCATGACATCATAAAAGCGATACGGGAAGAATTGCACCGCTACGGTAGCGTGTGCCGTTTCTGTCGTGTCGGTATTGGTGCATCTGGCAAAGCCCAGCAAATCAAATAGCGCAATTTTCGACCTCGGCATGGCCGCGCGCAGCGGCGGTGCCGGGCCAGTGGCCGGCTACCAACCGACCTTCACACAAAAGATGCAGAGACAGGCGCGTCGGGTTTTGCGTACGCGCCGGTAATTTCACGTCGAAGAGCAAAAGCCGCGAGCCGTCTTTCGGTGGCCCGTGGGTACTTCGTGCGACCTCAAGCACATTGATCGGCGAGGGGCCGAACAGACAGGTACGCAGACCCGATTTTGCCAACCAAGGTCATAAGGAGGAGGAAACCCCATGACTGACAAGCGCAAACGCACTTTCTACACGGAGCCGATTGGCTGCACATGCCGCGAAAATCCGATCACCGCAAAGGTGAAAGGGGGAATGAAATGAGCACCAATCACGGGGACACAATCGACGTACTGGACTACGAACAAGGCAATCTTCAGACCGGCACAAATTGGTGGGGTGCCTTTGTCATCGGTCTGGCCGGAACCATTCTCGTAACCGGCGCAGCGCCAGCCTTTCTTACGGTTTTCGGCGCTTCCTACATTCCCTTCATCGCATTCTTCACGCTCACAGGCGTTGTGTTATGCCTCTTGCTGGCAGAACTGTCGGCAATGATGCCCGGGCGAACGGGCGGTTCTCCATCCTATGCCTACCCTGCCTACAAGGACCGATGGCCGCGGCTGGCGCCGCACGTCAACGGGGTCACGGCTTGGATGTATTGGGTGGGCTGGATGCCTGTCGCTCCGCTCAACATGATCCTGGCGTCGTTCTATATCACCCACCTGTTCGGGCTGGACGCGACTGTCGGCATTACGCCGATCAGCACCTTCATCCCCTGGTGGACGCTGGCGATTACCGCGGTCGGCCTTCTGGTCCTGTCGGTGCCCGCCTATCTCGGCATCCGTTTCGGCACGTCGATGGCCACCATACTGGCGGTGCTGTCGATGATCCCGCTGACGTTCCTGTCGATCGGCTTCGTCTTCAATCCCGATGCCGCGAACTGGAGCGAGATCGCCAACTTCCCGCAACTCGACGGGTCGAGCTTCTTCAGCGACATCAACGGCTACCCTGCCTGGGTCATGTATGTGGCCTATGCGTTCCCGCTGCTATGGACGGTCATCGCCTATGAAGCGGCAGCCTGCTACATCGGCGAGTGCAAGCATCCGGGCCGCGACGCCAAGATCGCCATGACGCTCGAGGGCGGCTACGGCGTCTTCGTCTACACCATGCTGCCGATTTCGTTCGTGGTCGTGCTTGGTGCGCAGGCCATCTCGGACCCGGCTTTGGTCGATCCGAAGACGATGTTCGTCACCTTCGCCAGCAACATCTTCCCCGGCGTGGCAGGGGCCGTAATGGAATGGCTGATGGCGATCATGCTGATCATCGCGTTGGTGCTGTCGGCGCTGAACTCGCTGATGGGTTGCTCGCGTTCGCTCTACCAGATGTCGCTCGACGGCCAGTTCCCGCGCTTCTACCAGCACCTCAACAAGAACCACGTTCCCGACCGGGCAATGATGACCAATGTCGGGGCCAGCCTGCTCATTGCGTTCATGGGCGGAGCGATCGAGATCTATTCCTTCTCCAACGTGGGATATCTCGGTTCCTTCGTGCCGGTGCTCATCGGCTACTACCTGCTGCGCAAGGACCGCCCGAACGTCCATCGTCCGTTCCGCCTGCCGGAGTACTTCAAGTACGTCGCGCTGGCGCTGGCGGCGCTGTATTTCTTCGTGTGGTTGGTCGGCGGCGTCATCTACTCGTATATCGGCGGCCAGGCGATCTACTACTTCCTCGGCATCGCCGCGACGTTCATGTACCTGCCTCTGTACTGGTACCGCAAATGGGAGGATCGCCGTGACGGCGTCCCTGCCGGTGCGGTAGCGACAACCAGCAACTAGGAGGTTGGGCAGATGATCCGGAACCTGTTCGGACAGTCACGACCCGCCGGCGAATCGAAAGCCGCGCAAAATGTGCTGATTGCTTCTGAGGGCAGACGTTTCAACCAGGATGTGATCGACCTGGCGGTGCGGATGCTGCTTCCACATGACGGCCACGCCAGGGTACTCAGCGTGGCTAGGTTGTGGGGCACAGGTCTTGGGTTGCCCAATCCGGGCTTGCGTCCCAGCAAGCGCGAGATGGAAGAGCAGCAAGAGAACGTCTTTTGGGCTCTCGGCCAACTGGAGGATGCCGGCGTCTCGGCAGGTGGACATATCGTAACCACCCGCAATCCGAGCAAAAGTATCCTGAACGAGGCAAAGCGTCACAATTGCGATGCCATTATCATGGGAGCAGACCCACGGCGCCCCTGGTTTATCCGCAATCTTATGTGGAGCCAGGAACCCTATCGGGTCCATGCACGCACACCCATTCCAGTCCATCTCGTCTGTCCAGCCGGGCAGACTTAACTCAGACAAAATAATCCTGGCTTTGGGGCGATTTGGCCGGTCTCGATGCAAATCGAGGCCGGCTTTTTACAAGGCGACCCCTAATCTTGGCGGCTCAGGCTGTCGGGATCCGCCCGCATCAAGCGACAGGAACAAGCCCGGCCAGCTCGCGCATGTCGTCGAACAGTATGCCACCCGCCGCGCGCAAACCTTCAACATCGGTCATTGCGTCGCCATGGTAGGAAAAGACACGCATGCCAGCGGCCACGCCCGCCTGTGTTCCGGGAACGCTGTCTTCGATGACGATGCAATCCTGGGGTTCGAACCCCATGGTTCTTGCGGCGTGCAGGAAGAGGTCAGGTGCGGGCTTGCCGCGCTCAACCATGGAAGCGCTGAACAGCACGTCCTTGAAATGCGGCAGCAGGCCGGTCCGGCCAAGCGTCAGATGCATCTTCTCGACACGCGCCGACGATGCAACGCAGTGGACAATGCCGGCGCGTTCGACAGCATCAATAAAACTCTCAACATGCGGTATCACCTCCAGACCGTCGGCAAACAAGGTCTGTATTTCCGTATACCAGCGGTCGATGAGGTCGGCTCCGAGGTCGATGCCCGCCGTTTCTATGAGTTCGCTGCGCACCGACGACAGGCTGCGCCCGCTGAACCGGCGCCGGCATTGCTCATAGGCGATGGGATGACCGGCCGCGGTGATCCACTCAGCCAACCGGCGATTGGCAGGACCTTCGGTATCGACCAGCACGCCGTCGCAATCGAAGATGACGAGTTTGGGCTGAATGCTCACGCCGTACCCGTCGAACCAAAGCCGCCGGAGCCGCGCGACGTATCTCCCGCCAGCGTACGCTCCTCGGCTGCAACCTGCACCACGGGTGCGAATATGATCTGGGCAATGCGCATGCCGCGCGTAACGGAAAAATCCTCGTCGCCCAGATTGACGAGCAGCACGCTCACCTCGCCACGGTAGTCGCTGTCGATGGTTCCCGGCGTATTGAGACAGGTAATGCCGTGCTTGAGAGCCAGCCCCGAGCGGGGGCGAATCTGGCCTTCCATGCCTTGCGGTATCTCAAGTACCAGCCCCGTTGGCACGAGAGCGCGCTTGCCCGGCAATATCAAGATCGAGCGATCGTCGGCGATAGCCGCGCGCAGGTCCATGCCGGCTGCGCCAGCGCTTTCATATGCGGGCAGGGGCAGGCCCTCTCCGTGCGGCAACCTGACGAAACCGACTGTCGGGCCGATGACTGAAGGCGATTGGCGGGTGGCGGACATGGCGATGATCCTGTTGAGGCGCTGGCCTGAATGGTCAATCCCGGAGTACCGCGTAGAACGACTTCCTCTCCAGGCGGTTCCGCTTACAGCACGGGGGGCGACGTGGCCAGAACAGATGTGGCCCCGAACGATGATGTCAACGCACTTCCACCGGGATCACTGTCGTCTCCCTGATTTCCTCCATGACGAAAGAGGCCGAGACATCGGTAAGCGGCACCTTGGCGATGAGGCGCTGGTAGAGCCTGTCATAGGCCTTCACGTCGGCCACGCGGGCGCGGAGCACGTAGTCGAGATCGCCGGACATGCGATAGACGCCGGTGATTTCGGGAAAGCTGGTTACCGCGGAACGAAACGTCTTCAGCCATGCGGGGTCATGATTGGAGGTGCGCACCAGGATAAACACCGAAAGGCCGAGCCCGAGCTTGTCGGCATCAACAAGCGCGACGCGCCCGGTAATTACCTTGTCTTCCTCCAGTCGCTTGACCCTGCGCCAGCAGGCATTGCGCGACAAGGCCACGCGCTCGGACAACTGGTCCACCGACAAGGTGCCGTCGCGTTGCAGTTCAGCCAAGATTCTTCGGTCAATTTCATCCAGATCGGTCATATATCGGGATATTTGTCCCAAGATATGTGCAAGTTCAAGGATAAAATGGGATATGTCATCGAGGCTGCCATGCGATCCTGCCACCATCGACCGAGCCGCAGGAGAACCGCCATGCCGACCCACATCACCAAGATGTTCATCGATCATCCGGCTTCGGTCGGAGAGACCTATTTCGGCCATATGGCCTTTGCCGCATGGTTTTCCTCGCGCCTGTTCATGGCCGCATTTGCCGCCGTCATTCACGCTTTCTTGCCGTTTTTGTTCGAGACTACGGCCAGCCGGATCATCCGCGAACTTTACGAGCGGACGCATAATCGTGGCGGACATGCGGTTCCAGACGATCGCACGATGATCGGGGACCGCGCCTAGGAGCGAACAGGGCATGTGTCGTTGGGCAGCCTATATCGGTGATGCGGTCTTCCTCGAGGACATCGTCTCGGCGCCCTGCCACTCGCTCATTGCCCAGAGCCACTGCGCCACCGAGGCAAAGACCGCGACCAACGCCGATGGCTTCGGCCTTGCCTGGTATGGCGAGCGCCCGGAACCCGGCTTCTTTCGCGACATCCTGCCGGCCTGGTCCGATCCGAACCTGAAAAGCCTGTGCCGGCAGATCAGGTCGAGTCTTTTTCTTGCCCATGTGCGCGCCTCGACAGGCGGGGCGACCAGCCGGGTCAATTGCCACCCCTTCATCAACGGCCGCTGGTCGTTCATGCATAATGGCCAGATCGGCGATTTCGACAGAATCCGCCGCAAGCTCGAAGCCAATCTCGGCGACCAACTCTACGACCAGATCGAAGGCACCACGGATTCGGAACTGTTTTTCCTTTTGATGGTCGAAAACGGACTGGCTCACGATCCGTTCGGCGCGGCCACGCGTGCCGCTGCCAGCGTCATCTCGATGCAGCGCGCCTGCGGCGTGGAGGCAAACCTCAAGCTCACCGCCGCTTTCGCCGACGGCGAGACGCTTCACGCAGTGCGCTACACGACCCATGGCAACGCGCCGACACTCTACACCCGAACGCTCGGCAGCGGCCGTTGCGTGGTGTCCGAGCCTTTCGACCATGACGGCAGCGGTTGGCAGTCGGTACCTCCGTCCAGCTATGTCGCCGTCAGCCGCCAGGGCATCAGCGTGCGTCCCTTCGCGCCGGAAAAGGTCGAGCTTGCGCTGACCGCCTGAACGGCATTTCCGTTCGACAGTTTCTTTCCCGGCTGTTAGAAGCCCGCCACCTAACGGGATTTCAGATATTGGCCGAGATTATCGAACAGGCGGTCGCGCGCCGCCGCACCTTTGCGATTATCGCGCACCCGGATGCCGGCAAGACGACGCTGACCGAGAAGCTGCTGCTTTTCGGCGGAGCGATCCAGCTCGCCGGCGAGGTCAAGGCCAAGAAGGACCGTATCCAGACCCGCTCGGACTGGATGAAGATCGAGCGCGAGCGCGGTATTTCGGTCGTCACCTCGGTGATGACCTTCGAATATGGCGACAACGTCTTCAACCTGCTCGACACGCCCGGCCACGAAGACTTCGCCGACGACACCTATCGCACGCTGTCGGCCGTCGATTCCGCCGTCATGGTCATCGATGCCGCCAAAGGCATCGAGCCGCGCACGCTGAAACTGTTCGAGGTCTGCCGACTGCGCGACATTCCCATCGTCACCTTCGTCAACAAGATGGACCGCGAGGCGCGCGACACGTTCGAGATTCTCGATGAGATCGAACAGAAGCTGGCGCTCGATACCGCCCCGGTCACATGGCCTATCGGGCAGGGCAAGACTTTTGCCGGAACCTATCATCTTGCCGAAAATGCCGTTCGCCGCCATGACGAGGAAAAGGACCGCACGCCGGTCCACGGCCCGGATTCCAATCGCGCCGCCGGGCTTCTGCCCGAGAACGATCGCCCGGCTTTCATCGAGGAACTGGAACTGGCCCGCGAGGCCTGCCGCCCCTTTGATCTCGAGGCTTTCCGGCAGGGCCATCTGACGCCGGTCTTCTTCGGCTCGGCCTTGCGCAATTTTGGCGTGCGCGACCTGATCGAAGCATTGGGCAACTGGGCGCCACCGCCGCGCGCGCAGGACGCCGACACGCGCAAGGTCGAGGCGACCGAAGAGAAGATGACGTCCTTCGTCTTCAAGATCCAGGCCAACATGGATCCCAATCATCGCGATCGCATCGCCTTCGTGCGGGTCTGCTCGGGAACGCTGGAGAGAGGCATGAAGGCCAAGCTGGTGCGCACCGGCAAGCCGATGAGCCTTTCAGCGCCCCAGTTCTTCTTCGCCCGCTCGCGCATCACCGCCGACGAAGCTTACGCCGGCGATGTCGTCGGCATTCCCAATCACGGCACGTTGCGCATTGGCGATACGCTCACGGAAGGCGAGGAAATCCTGTTTCGCGGCGTGCCCAACTTCGCACCCGAAATCCTGCGCCGAGTCAGGCTGGGTGATGCGATGAAGGCCAAGAAGCTGAAGGAAGCGCTGCATCAAATGGCCGAGGAGGGCGTCGTGCAACTGTTCTCGCCGGAAGACGGATCGCCGGCGATTGTCGGCGTGGTCGGCGCCCTGCAGCTCGACGTGCTGAAGGAACGGCTCAACATCGAGTATTCGTTGCCGGTCGATTTCGAGATGTCGCGCTTTTCAGTCTGCCGCTGGATCGCCGCCGACGAGCGTACCGAGCTTACCCGCTTCATCGAGGCGCATCGCGGCGACATCGCCCGCGACCTCGACAACGACCCGGTGTTCCTCGCTCAGCATGAATTCTCGCTTAACTACGAGGCCGAACGCTGGAAGGCCATCCGCTTTGCTGCGGTCAAGGATTATCAGGTGCGCGACGCTGCCTGAAGTTTCAGGCCGGCGGAATGAACGGCTGCATGATGGTCTGGAAGACTGGCATGGCCTCGAGCTTTTCGGAATGGGCGGCCAGCGCCGGGTAGTCGGCAATTGCGATCAGGCCGGGATGCGCCTCGGCCAATGACCGCAGTACGGCAGCCACGGCAATGTCGGCGTGGCCGATCCTGTCGCCGAACCAATAGGCGCTGCCTCGGCTGGCGCGGTCGGCCTCCAGCACCGCAAGCACGCCGGAAATTTGCGAGCGACAGCGTTCGACCCAGACTTGCGATACTTCCGTGTGAAGGCGCTTTTCGTAGAACAGGCTGACGACCTTGTCGGCCATGCCGGTGGCAAGCGCGGCGACCTTGAGCGCCTGATGCCGGGCCGGTTCAACCTTCGGAAACATCGCCTGCTCTGCCGGCACGAGACTGTCGATGTAATCGAGCATCAAGTGGCTCTCGATCAGCACATCCCCATCGTCGAGGACCAGCGTCGGCACCCGCACAAGCGGATTGTACTCGCGTATCTTGTCGGTATCGCCGAACACGCCCCACGGCCGATGTTCGAAGGGAATTCCGTAGAGGGTCAGCGCGATACCAACGCGGCGGACAAAAGGTGAATCATACTGTCCGATCAGGATCATGGCGTGCCTTCAGGAATACACAGGGAACGTGTGGCGAGATTGGCCAGTTGGCGATCTTTCGGCAAGCCCCGTTGAGGGTCCTGCTGACGCAAGGATGTCAGGAGTCCGCGCGTTTCGCACGTTCGAGCATCTGGCGGACCGATGCAGTGATATGACGGATTTCTGCCTCGTCCAGCCTGTCGATGCCTTCCGCCAAAAGGTTGGCGAGTTCGGTTGCGGCTGGCGAAAGCCCCGACGTGTCTACCTTGACCCGTGGGCGCGATGTCTCGGCAAGGCGCTGGAACTCTTCGGCCTCGTCCCAGATAATGTTGAAGTAGCCAATGATCTTCTGGAGCAGCGTCCAGCTTGGCACACCCCTTCGACCGTGTTCAAGCGCGGACAAATAGGCGGCACTCACGCCTATCGCGGCAGCCATGTCCTTCTGGCTTGCACCGCGTTGTTGCCGGAGCTGGCGGATTTTTTCACCCAGCGGTGTCATGCCCGCACCCGGCGCAAGCGCACATAGAGTGCGCCTGATCCACCATGATGGCGCGCGGCATGGTCGTGGCTGGACACAAGATGCCGGAATGCCGGCGTCGATAGCCAGGCGGGAACGGAGCGGCGCAAGACGCCGTCACCGCCGGAGGACGAGCCCTTGCCGGTGATGATCAACACGTAGCGTATACCGCCGGCATGGGCGCGATGCAGGAAGGAATGGAGCAGCGAATAAGCCTCTTCCTGCGTCATGCCGTGCAGGTCCACCCGGCCTTCGATCGGCAGGCGGCCCTTCGAGAGCTTGTCCAACGTCGGCTCATCAAGATGGTGCGGCACCGGATGGGACTTCGGCTTGACGATGCCAGAGGAGGGAGCGGGCAAGGGTGGGCTTGGCTCTGGTTTTGGCAGGACTTCAGCGACGGGAAGCTCAACTGCGGCCTTGCCCTTCAGCGGCTTGGCGCTGCGGGCAACCAGGCTCCACAGCACCCGGTCCTCCTCGCTCAGCTTCTTCTCCACACGCCTGGTCATCTATTCACACCCGAAACTCTCTTTTCGGTGCCAAGCAATAAGGGTGCGAGCTTGCGCGGGACAAGCGCGAAGAAGTCGGCGGTATGGCGCACGACGCCGGCGATTTCGCCCGCGGCATTGCCGGAGCCGGCAAAAAGGTCACCGCGCGCCGGACCGGTAATCGCGGATCCCGTGTCCTGCGCAATCATCAGGCGTCGAAAAGGGCGACCGTCAAAGGCGGTCAGCGCCGGCGCGTCGATAAAGAACGGCGTACCAAATGTATGCAGCAAACGATCAACGGCAATCGAGCGACCAGGTGTCAGAGGCACCTTGGCGGCGGCGATGGGATCAAGGTCCGGGTCGCTTACATCGGCTTGCCTGAAAAATATGTAAGAGCGATTGCGCCACAGGATTTCGTCGATGCGATCCGGATGGCATTTGAACCAGGCTCGGATCGATTGCATGGTGACGTCCTGCAACGGAATTTCACCGAGGTCGGCCAGAGCCTTGCCGGGTCCGGAGAACCGTTGTCCCGACTTGGCAGCGTAGGTCACGCGCATCAGGCTGCCATCTGTCATCGCTAGACGGGCCGCTCCTTGCACATGGATGAAAAACGCATCGACCTTGTCGGCGAGCCAGGCGATTTCCAGACCTTGCCCGACAAGCGCGCCGCTCTCGATTTCGCGGCGGTCAAAATACTCGACCGGACCGTCGGCAGTTGCCCGGGCGAAGGCCAGATATGGGTCCATGCCATTGGGGCGGTTATCGTCGTCGATATCGATGAGATCCTGCGGTCGAGAGAGAAGCGGGACGGAAAATCGCTCGGTGCAAACCGATGAGGCCTCGACCTCAGGCTCGTAAAACCCGGTCACCAAACCAGCTTGGCCAATCTCCTGGTGCACCTGCAGCGGAACGAAATGACGCTCGAAAAACGCCCTTGCCTCAGCACGATCCGTCGGTGCCAAAGCCCGCGCTTCTTCATAAGCCTCCGCAAACGACGCGCATTCGATACCGAGCGCGCCGGTGCGATACGGCTTGGTCAATACGTGTTCGGCACTGCGGCGGAACGCATCGAAAGCGGCAAGCTGGTCGTCGTCCTGCCACCCGGGCAACTCGTCAAAGCGGCGTTCCGTCAATGGAAATGGTTGCGACACGGGCGACCGCCGCCTTGGGCTCAGTCTTCTTCTTCGGTAGCAACTAGCTTCCAGTTCGGGTCGCGAGAGCGCGTGTCGCGGGCAAAGGTCCATACGTCCTTGACCTCAGCCACGGTCTCGGGGTCGCCATCGATAACGGTGCCAGCCTTGTCGCGCGTCGCCGAGATCAGCTCGCTGACGATACGCAGCGTGACATGGGCTTCCGAGCCCTTCATTTCGGCCGATACGATGTCGGCCTTGTCGATGCCGACAAAGGACGACTGGATTTTTTCCGACTTGGCCTCGCGCTCGGAAATCGCGGCGACGAAACCGTCGAAAACCTCGCGCGACAACAGGTTCTTCAACGTTTTCCTGTCGCCGTCGGCATAGGCCATGACAATCATCTCGTAGGCCATCTTGGCGCCGTCGACGAAACCCTTCGGCTCGAAGCTGGCGTCGTTGTCCTTGATGGTGCGAAGGCCCTTGTTCAAATCGGTATCAGGCTTGGCGAAGGCATCGATGTCGGCATAGACATCCGCCGCCGGCTCACCCTGCGCCCGCTTGCGCGGCAGCGCCACCACATTGTCGGAAGCCTCTGCATCTTCAGCCGCTGGCTTGCGGGATGCGGAATAGGGGTCAAACGGCGGCCGCTCGCTGCCGGTACGCCGACCGAGCACGTTGCGCAGCTGGAAGAAGATCACCACTGCCGCGACGAGAAAGAAAATCGTGCCGAAGTCGAAGAATTCCATGCTTGCGCCACTCAATCCCTGTTTCGGCCTCTGTTTCGGATTCACCGAGCCGGTTTTGCCCTCATCTTGGCATCCGGCCATCAAAGCATATAGAACGTGAGACACAATCATTCAAATCAATGGCAGGCATACCTATCTGAGGGAACCAGGGCCAGCGGCAAATGCTGCAAGAGCTCAAAACAACGGTCGAACGGCTTCAATTTGCGAATTTCTTTCCTTCCCCTGCTCATACTTGCGCTTCCGCTCGCCGAAATCGCCGGTTTCGTCGTCGTCGGAAGCAAAATCGGTGCGCTGGCAACAATCGGCCTCGTGCTTGCCTCGACGATCACCGGCAGCCTGCTCATCAGACATCAGGGCTTCGGCGTCATGACCAAGGTGCGCACCGAAATGGATGCCGGGCGAGATCCCAGCGCCCAGCTGGCGCATGGAGCGATGATGGTGTTTGCCGCCATCCTTCTCATCGTGCCGGGTTTCATCACCTCCATCATCGGACTGCTGTTCCTGCTGCCGCCGGTGCGCGACATGGCTTGGCGGCACCTGAAGAAACGCGTCTCGGTCGTAACCGAATTCGGTACGAGCGGGTTTCGCCAGCGCGACAAGACCATCGATCTGGATGACGACGACTACAAGCGCAGTGACAACACTCCCAACACTTCATCGCCGTGGCGTCAGCTATCCGACGAATAGGCGACCCCCGGCAAACCTTGTCTTGTCATGCCGGAAATGATAGCTCACCGCTCGACTTCAATCGGGGCCGCTAGGCCCGAAAAAGGAAATGGGCTCATGGCCGAAAACGACGAGACGCAGAAGGGTGCCGCTACGAACGGCAATGGAACGCAGCCGACGCTCAACGTGCTGGCGCAATATGTGAAGGATCTTTCCTTCGAAAGCCCCGGCGCGCCCAACTCGCTGCGTGCCCGCGACAAGGCTCCCGGCATTGCCATCAACGTCAACGTCAACGCCAATCCGCTGTCCGAACAGCAGTTCGACGTCAATCTGGCGCTGAATGCCAAGGCCACCGTCGACAAGGATGTGCTGTTCAATGTCGAACTCGTCTATGGCGGCGTTTTCAATATCAGCGGCTTCCCGCAGGAGCACATGCTGCCGCTTCTGTTCATCGAATGCCCGCGGCTCCTGTTCCCGTTTGCGCGCCAGATCATCGCCGAGGCGACACGCAATGGCGGCTTCCCGCCGCTGATGCTCGACCCGATCGACTTTGCGCAGATGTTCCAGCAGAAGATTGCCGAGGATCAGGCTGCCGCCAAGGTCAAGGTAAGCTGATCGCGGTCGCTTACTTTCCAGAACAAGAACCCGGCTTCGGCCGGGTTTTTTATTGGCCGGTAATGCTGAGCCAAACGGCCTTTTCACCGAGCGTCTCGACCAGGGCCGCGTGCGCTGCGCGCTCGGCATCACTTAGGCGCGACGGCAAGGGTGCCGGGCGAGGAGCGACCACAACATCGGTCTGTTCCACGAGGACGGCGCTCGCGGCTGCCACCGCGACGTTGTCCAGGGTGAGCGCGGCCTGCTTTCCACCAATAAGCTCGATGTAGACTTCCGCCAGAAGCTCCGAGTCCAGCAACGCCCCGTGCTTGGTGCGATGGCTGTTGTCGATACCATAGCGGCGGCACAATGCGTCGAGCGAATTGGGTCCCATCGGATGTTTGCGCTTGGCGAGCGCCAGCGTGTCAATGACCATTTCCGGTGCAACCGGCGGACGACCGATACGCGCGAACTCGGCATTGATGAAGCCGATATCGAAGTTCGCGTTGTGGGCCACCAGCTTGGCTCCATCGATGAGCTCGATGAATTCGTCGACGATGGCGCCGAATATCGGCTTGTCGGCCAACTGGTCCGCAGAGATGCCATGTACCGCCTGTGCATCCGCGTGGATCTGCCGGCCCTGCGGATTGATGAAGAAATGAAAGGTGCGGCCGGTCGGGAAGCGGTTGACCATTTCGACGCCGCCCAGCTCGATGATGCGGTCTTCCCGGGAATCAAGGCCGGTGGTTTCAGTATCGAAAATGATTTCACGCATCGAATCGCTCCATCGCCCAACATGGCCATGGGCGGCAGGGTCGGCAAGTTTCAGCTTCCAGGCTGGCTCGGTTTTTCCCCCGTCAACTCATCGATTATAGCTTGGATGGCGCCGCGTGTCGCATCGAAGCTATGCGCAGTGTCGATAACAATGTCGGCCAACCGGCGCTTTTCGGCGTCAGGCACCTGTCTGCGCAGGATCGCCTCGAACTTTTCTTCCGTCATTCCGGGCCGGGCGAGGACCCTGGACCGTTGAACGTCGGCTGGAGCGGAAACGACAATGACCTTGTCGACGCGATCCCGTCCCCCCGTCTCGAACAGCAAGGGAATATCGAGCACGGCCAACGGCGCTCCGGCAGAACGGTGACGGGCCAGAAAGGCATCGGCGTCGGCGCGAACCAACGGGTGGATGATCCCTTCCAGCGTCTTCAATGCAGCCGGATCGCCCAGCACGCGTTGGCCAAGCAACGCGCGGTCGACGCTGCCGTCGCGCGTCGTACCAGGAAAAGCCGATTCAACCAACGGAACTGCCGCGCCCGCATAGAGGCGATGCACGGCTTCGTCGGAATCATGCACAGGCACTCCGGCATCGGCAAACATCTTGGCAGCGGTCGATTTGCCCATGCCGATTGAACCGGTGAGGCCAAGGACGATCATCAAGTCGCCCCAAGGTCGGCCACGATGGCGGCGCGCAGGGCCGGCGTCACCACCGGGCGTTTTGCGAACCAGTGTTCGAAACCCGGTACAGCCTGATGAAGCAACATGCCGAGGCCATCCACCGTCTTCAGCCCGCATCTTGCAGCGGCTGCCAAAAGTGGCGTTTGCAGCGGCACATAGACGATATCGGTCACGATCGCAGTGCCGGGAAGCCGTGCCGGGTCCGCAGGCAAGCCTTCATTGCCATGCATGCCGAGCGCTGTGGTGTTTATAAGCAGCCCCGTATCAACCAACAGTTCATCCGTTGCTGCGGACGCATGTGCGCTGACGCCCCGGCCGAACCGGTCGGCAAGCTCTTGCGCCCTCGACAAGGTTCGATTGACGATACGGATATCCTTCACGCCGCGCTGCTTCAGGGCATAAATGATCGCCCGCGCCGCACCTCCGGCTCCCAACACCACTGCGGGGCCGTTGCGAAACCAGTCCGGCGCATATTCGTCGAGATTGGCGGCAAAGCCATGGGCGTCGGTGTTGCCGCCCCAAAGGACACCGTCTTCGAACCAAAGCGTATTGACGGCGCCGATTTCCTCGGCCGCCTCGTCTCGCCGCTTCACAAGACCGAATACCGCTTCCTTGTGCGGAATGGTGACGTTGCCACCACGAAAACCGCGTTCCCTCAAGCCGCGGATGAACTCGGCCAAGTCAGCCGGCGCGACATCAATCGCGTCATAGCTGCCTGAAATGCCGCTCGCCTCGAGCCAATGGCGATGGATCTTCGGCGACCGCGAATGGGCAATCGGATGGCCGATGACGAAAGCCCTTGCCAATGGATCAGCCATCGATGGCGCCCAGGCTGCGCAATTCGGCAAGTACGGCCAACAGCGGCAAGCCAACGATCGTGAAGTAGTCGCCCTCGATCTTCTCGAACAGTTGAATGCCTTCGCCTTCGACCTGATAGGCACCGACGCTGGCCAGCGCCTTTTTACCAACATGGGCAAGATGACGGCCGATGAAGGCCGGATCGAGATGGCGCATCGTCAGATTGGCAATGCCGACGTGACGCCAGAGCACGTTGCCATCGCGCACCAAAACTGCCGCGCTGTTGAGCTGATGGGTCTTTCCGGACAATGCCAGCAAATGCCGGCGCGCGCCTTCCATGTCCGCGGGCTTGTGGAACACTTCATCGCCCAGCGACAATGTCTGGTCGCAGCCAAGCACCAGGGCACCTGGATAGCGTTCGCTG
This sequence comes from Mesorhizobium sp. FG116, assembly GCF_057809835.1. Lineage (NCBI taxonomy): Bacteria > Pseudomonadati > Pseudomonadota > Alphaproteobacteria > Hyphomicrobiales > Phyllobacteriaceae > Mesorhizobium > Mesorhizobium sp. FG116. The sequence continues at coordinate 20,979 of NZ_JBMDKS010000016.1, read as the reverse complement.
ACCTCGACAGCCTTGGCTTCGGCCAGAACCAATGCCACGTCCTCCGGCGAGACACCGCTGTCCTGCAAGGGAGCCTCAAGCGCGCGTTCGTCGACGTCGGCCGGTACCGCCTCGATATCAAGGCCGGCATTGACGAGCATCGCCTTGCGGAACGGGCTGCCGGAGGCGAGAATGAGCTTCTCAGTCATGGATATGTCTTCTGTTGCGCCGATTAAGTCAGTTCCCGACCTAACGCGTCTTATTGCGCAGGGCAACGATAGCGGCAGCCGTTTCCTCGATCGAGCGGCGGCTGACGTCGATCATCGGCCAGTTATAGCGCGTACAGATCTGGCGCGCATAGGCAAGCTCTTCGGTGATTGCGGAACGATCAATGTAATGGTTGCCTTCATAGCCGCTCGTATTGCCCAGAACCCTGTTTTGACGAACATGCGAGATGCGCTCGGCCGTCGCGATCAGGCCGACAATCAGCGGTTTCTTTGCGTTGACCAGACTTTCCGGTACCGGCACCCCAAGCACGATCGGAATGTTGGCCGTCTTGATGCCGCGATTGGCCAGATAGATGCTCGTCGGCGTTTTCGACGTCCGGGAAATTCCGATCAGGACGATATCGGCATCGTCCATGTCGATCGGCAACTGGCCGTCGTCATGCTCCATGGTGAAATTGAGTGCATCGATGCGGCGGAAGTAATCTGCGTCCAGCACATGCTGCGCGCCGACACGACGGCCGGCCGGCGTTCCGAGGTAAGACTGGAAAACGGTCAGCACCGGTTCCAGTACTGAAACGCAGGGCAGGCCCATGGTCGCGCAATGTTCGTCGATGATGCGGGCCAGATTCTGGTCGACCACCGTATAGAGAATGATGCCCGGCTCCTGCTCGATGTCCTCGAACACTTTCAGGAGCTGCTTTTCGGTGCGAATCAGCGGGTAGATGTGCTCGATGGCGCGCGCATCCTTGTATTGCGCCGACGCGGCCCGGCCCGCCGCCAGAAGCGTTTCGCCGGTAGCGTCAGAAATCAGATGAAGATGGAAGAAACTTTGCGGCTTGTTCACACATTACATCCGGGTCTGGGGGCTTGTGTGGATAGAGTGGGACAAATCCACCCTTGGGTTATGGGTGACTGTATCAGATGGCGGCTTGTCCACAATTCGTTGTGCGGTGAAGTTAGCAAGCGCCCTGGGGACAAAAGCGGGAACAGGCTCTACATGACATTTGTTGTCCCCATAAACGGCTGATTTTGCCAATCCTCAATCTCCTTGATTCAAAACCGGGATTCCCGATTGCCCCCAAGGTTTTCCCACATGGCAAAAACAAGTCGCGACAAAATGATGAATGGCTTTTGAAGCGGCCAATCTGGAAAGATGATAATCACCACAACCAACAGACTCTTAGAATCAGAAATATCTTTCATATAGATATTTGATTTTAGATTAGGCCTTGAAGGCGAGTGTAATGAGCGTGAAGCGGATTGTAGTCGACGTGTTGAATGGCGAGGCTGCCTATCCGCCACCGCTATGGATGATGCGCCAGGCAGGACGCTATCTGCCGGAGTACCGCGAGACGCGTAAGAAAGCGGGGTCTTTTCTCGATCTTTGCTATGATCCAGACAAAGCGGTCGAGGTGACCTTGCAGCCGATCGAGCGCTTTGGCTTTGATGCCTCGATCCTGTTTTCCGACATCCTGGTGGTTCCGCATGCTCTCGGCCGAGACCTTCGCTTCGAGGAAGGGCACGGACCGTTGATGACGCCTATTACGGCTGCCGGAATTGCCGAGCTCAATCCTGAAACGTTTCACGTGAATCTGGCACCGGTCTACGAGACGGTGCGGCGCTTGCGCAAACAACTGCCATCTGAGACGACCCTGATCGGCTTCTGTGGAGCGCCGTGGACGGTCGCGACCTACATGATCGCCGGACGCGGTACGCCCGACCAGGCGCCGGCAAGGCTGTTTTCCTACCGTGAATCCGAAGCGTTTCGTCACCTGCTGAAGGTTCTGGCTGATCAATCGGCTGCCTATCTGATCAGGCAGATCGAGGCGGGGGCGGATGTCGTGCAGATTTTCGATTCATGGTCGGGCGTGCTCGACGATGCGTCATTCGAAGCTTTCTGCGTCAAGCCGGTCGCCGAGATCGTCCGGCAGGTGCGGTCGGCACATCCCACTGTTCCGATCATCGGTTTTCCGAAAGGTGCCGGCATCAACTATGCAACCTATCGGCAGAAAACGGGTGTCACGGCACTTGGACTGGATTGGACAGTGCCCTTGTCCGAAGTCAAGGTAATGCAGCGTGGCGGGGCTGTGCAGGGCAACCTGGACCCCTTGAGGTTGGTTGCCGGCGGGCAGGCGCTGGCGGAAGGTGTCGGCAATATCCTGAAAGCCGTGCGCGGCGGGCCATTCGTGTTCAATCTTGGCCATGGCATCGTGCCTGAAACCCCCATCGAACATGTCTGGGCGATGATCAATCAAGTCAGGAACGGGTGATGGGTCTGGGCAGTGAACGCGCCAGCGGTGCCAATGCCGCGCTGCGGGCAGGAGTGTCGATCGGCATTCTTGCCATACTGACGGCTGCGCTGTTCTGGCTGGCGCCCGATGGCTTTTACCTTTGGGCAAAGGCCATCCACGTTATCGCCGTGATCTCGTGGATGGCCGGCATGCTCTATCTGCCGCGGCTGTTTGTCTATCACGTCGCTGCCGAGAAGGGCTCAACCCAGTCGGAGACGTTCAAGGTGATGGAGAGGCGCCTATTGCGCGCCATCATCAACCCCGCAATGACGGTGGCCTGGGTGTTCGGCCTATGGCTTGCCTGGAAGGGGTTTGGTTTTGCCGGTGGCTGGCTGCACGCGAAGCTCGCGGCGGTCCTGGTCATGTCCGGAGTGCATGGCTACTTGTCGGCTGCGGTACGGAAATTCGCGGAAGATCGCAACGAAAAGACGGTGCGGCACTGGCGCATCGTCAATGAGATCCCCACATTGCTGATGATCGCGATTGTGGTCCTTGTCATCGTGAAGCCGTTCTAGCGGAAGGGCTGCAAAACCCCGCTTGCTCTTTTGGCAGGCTGGCGATAAAAGGCAGTTCTTCCTTCCCGCCAGCGCAAACTGTCTGTCAATGACCGCGCCCGGCAATCTTCGCACCAGTCGAATCTCCCCCGAATACGTCCAGAGTCCGTCCATGCAGGAAATGAAACTCGCAGAGTTCAAGAACAAGAAGCCCCCGGAGCTGATCGCTTACGCCGAATCGCTCGAGGTGGAAAACGCCAGCGTCATGCGCAAGCAGGAGCTGATGTTTGCCATCCTGAAGAAGTTGGCCGCGCAAGACATCGAGATAATCGGTGACGGTGTGGTCGAAGTGCTGCAGGACGGTTTCGGATTCTTGCGTTCAGCCAATGCCAACTATCTGCCGGGTCCCGACGATATCTACATTTCCCCCTCGCAGATCCGACGCTTTTCGCTGAAGACGGGCGATACGGTCGAAGGGCCAATTCGCAGCCCGAAAGAGGGCGAGCGCTATTTTGCTCTGCTGAAGGTCAACACGATCAATTTCGACGATCCGGAAAAGATCCGCCACAAGATCCATTTCGACAATTTGACGCCGCTCTATCCGACCTCGCGGTTGAAGATGGAGATGGAGCATCCGACCTCGAAGGACATTTCGCCGCGCGTCATCGATCTGGTGGCCCCGCTCGGCAAAGGCCAGCGTGCCCTGATCGTGGCCCAACCGCGCACCGGCAAAACGGTGCTGTTGCAGAACATTGCCCACTCCATCACCACCAATCACCCCGAGTGCTATCTGATCGTGCTTCTGATCGACGAGCGCCCGGAAGAAGTTACCGACATGCAGCGTTCGGTGAAAGGCGAGGTGGTTTCCTCGACCTTCGATGAACCGGCAGCGCGTCACGTTCAGGTCGCTGAAATGGTGATCGAGAAGGCCAAGCGACTGGTCGAACATGGTCGCGATGTCGTCATCCTGCTCGATTCGATCACCCGTCTGGGCCGCGCCTACAACACCGTCGTTCCGTCATCCGGCAAGGTCTTGACCGGCGGCGTCGACGCCAATGCGCTCCAGCGTCCGAAGCGGTTCTTCGGCGCAGCCCGCAATATCGAGGAAGGCGGGTCGTTGACCATCATCGCCACTGCGCTGATCGACACCGGCAGCCGCATGGACGAAGTCATCTTCGAAGAGTTCAAGGGCACCGGTAACTCGGAAATCGTGCTCGACCGCAAGGTCGCCGACAAGCGCATCTACCCCGCCATGGATATTCTCAAGTCCGGTACCCGCAAGGAAGACCTGCTGGTACAGAAGGCGGATCTTCAGAAGATCTTCGTACTGCGCCGTATCCTGGCGCCGATGGGAACGACCGACGCGATCGAGTTCCTGATCGACAAACTCAAGCAGACAAAAACGAACGGCGATTTCTTCGATTCGATGAATACCTGATCGAAGGATGGCTGAAGCATCTACAATCTCAGATTGTAGATGCTGTCTTTACTCGCAGAGCGGTTTCCAGTTCGCCGGGGTCCTTGATCACGGGCAGGCAGATTTGCCCTGTGCATAGGAATGCGGCAACCGTATCGGTTGGCGGGGCTGTGCCACCGGGCAGATTGGCAAGCTGGTTTTCCATTCCGACAGGTACGAGGATGTCGACACGGCGCGGGTCCAGATTCCGATTCGCTACCGGAACGAGGCTTGGATTTGCCGCCTGATCGACCAGGATCAGTTTGCGTGGCTCCATGGCCAGTTCGCAGGCATTGAGAATCCCGACCTGTCCATAAGTCTGTTTTTCGGCCCGACCCGCGGCGTGTTCGGCAACGCTCCAGGCCTTTTCCTGCAGCGCAATCTCTCCTGTGACAGTCGCCAGTTTGACCAATGCCTCGATGACCTGACTGGTTGCCGACGGAATGGCTTCGTCTACGTCGCCTCTGATGCGAATAGGCACATCCTTGCTGTCTGAAGCTGTCAGATAGTAGCCGTTGCCTTGCTCGTCGCCGTGCCAAAGATCGAGTTGGGTGACGAAGTTTTGCGCATGGTCGATGTAGATGCGATCGGCGGTTGCCTCGAACAGAGCAATGGCAGCGTTGGTCATCGCTGCGTAGTCGCTTGAAAGAGCCGGAAACAGCTTTTTCGAACCAAGCGCTGAATGGGGCAGGCGGTTATCTAGGGCGGATCTGGCGATCTGATCGAAGGCCGCGACTGCCGCTGAAATCCACTCCGGTTTTTGTAAGGCCCGGCCGCATTCAGCGAGGGCCGCGATTGCCAACCCGTTCCAGTCGGTAAGGATTTTGCCGTCGCGGCCTGGGCGGACGCGCTTTTCTCGGACGGAAAGTAGCTGGGCCTTCAACTTGGCAGCGGTTTCCGCGTCGGCGGTGGACTTGATGCGTTGTGCATCAGTCTGGCAAATCACCGGCTTGCCTTCCCATCCCGCTGGTTCGGCGAGGGTGAACAAATCGAAGAATTGGCGGGCGTCTGCGCCTAGAGCCTCGTCGATCTCATCCTTGTCCCAGCAATAGAACAACCCTTCTTCGCCGTCGCTATCGGCGTCCAGACTGGACGCAAAAGCGCCGTTCTCAACGCGCAGTTCGCGCAGAATCCAGTCGACGGTTTCTTCGATTCGTATCCGGAACAATCGGTTGCCGGTTTCGGCGTAGGCCCAATTGCAGAACCGCAGCAACTGGGCATTGTCGTAGAGCATTTTTTCAAAATGCGGGACCAGCCACAGGGCATCGGTGGAATAGCGGCTGAGCCCGCCACCAATATGATCGTAGATGCCACCACTGAGCATTTTCTCGAGGCTGAGAATGACGGCGTCCCGATACTGGATGCTTCCAGTCCTGAGCCAGGATAGCCACAGCGCTTGCATGAACGGCGCATTGGGAAATTTTGGCGCTCCTTTCAGCCCACCGTTCTGCAGGTCGATCATGCCGTGGATGCCGTCTGCGAGCGTGATGAGCGTATCGCCGGTAAGCCGGCCCCTTGAGCCGGTGCCGCTTAGCCGCGCGCCTACGTGCGAGGTCAGGCCGTTGGCGCTGTCGACAAGGTTGTCGCGTTTCTCGTTCCAGGCCTTGTTCACGGCCTCCATGACCTGGACGAATCCCGGCCGGCCATAGCGTGGCTGCGGCGGGAAATAGGTTCCACCCCAGAACGGCTTCCCGTCCGGTGTCAGGAACATCGTCAATGGCCAGCCTCCTTGTTCCCCCATCGCTGAAAGGGCGGCCATGAAGACCTGGTCTATATCCGGCCGTTCTTCGCGATCGACCTTGATATTCACGAAAAGACGGTTCATGACGCCGGCTATATCGGGGTTTTCGAAGCTTTCATGCGCCATGACGTGGCACCAGTGACAGGCGGCGTAGCCAATCGAAAGCAGGATCGGCTTATCGAGCTGTTTGGCTTCGGCGAGTGACTTTGGTGACCAGCCTCGCCAGTGGACAGGATTGCCGGCATGTTGTTGGAGATAGGGGCTTGCTTCATCTGCAAGCATGTTTTGTGGCGGTAAAGTCACGTGTTTTCGGCCTGATAGCTGGATGAAGGGTGAGGCTAGGGCGGTTCGCCGGACGGAGCAAATGATATTCACTGATTCTATCGTTGCGCTGTCGAGTGGCCGGTTGCCGGCGGGAGTGGCGGTTATTCGCATCTCCGGCCCGCATAGTCGATTCGTAGTCGAAACGATTGCCGGACCGTTCCCAGCCGAACGCACTGCAGCTTTCCGCAAGTTGGTTGGGAGCGACGGCGAGATCATTGATCGGGCTCTTGTGATCTTCTTTGCGGGCCCAAACAGCTTCACCGGCGAAGATATTGCCGAATTGCAAGTGCACGGAGGTCCTGCGGTTGTTTCTGCGGTTCTGAAGAGGATCACGTCTCTACCGGGAATTCGGCACGCTGAGCCGGGTGAATTCACACGCCGGGCATTTCTGAACGGCAAAATGGATCTCGCACAGACCGAGGCGCTGGCAGACCTCGTCAATGCCGAGACCGAGGCGCAGCGGCGTTTCGCGCTCAGGAATGCCGACGGCGTTCAGGGTGTCCTGTATTCGAGTTGGCGGACCAGGTTGATCCATGCCCGGGCTATGGTTGAGGCGGATATCGATTTTGCCGACGAAGAAGATGTTCCCGGATCGGTAGCGGCTTCCGTCTGGTCCGGGGTTTCCAACCTGATTGAGGAGATTACTGAACATATCCAAGGCTTTGCGACTGCCGAAATCATACAGGATGGTTTTGAGGTCGTTATCCTGGGTGCGCCGAATGCCGGGAAGTCGAGCCTGTTCAATGCCTTGGCGCAAAGGGAAGCTGCTATCGTCAGTGACGAACCGGGCACCACCCGGGACCTGCTCGAAGTCATGCTTGACGTCGATGGGCTTAAGATTCGAGTTACCGATACAGCAGGTCTGAGGGAAGGCGCTGGAAGGGTCGAGACGATTGGTATTGAGCGCGCGCGCGCCAAGGGCCGAAAGGCTGATTTGGCGCTGGTTCTCGAGGATTTGGCTGATCCTCGCACAGTCGATACCGGATGGTTATCGTGCCCGGTGATGCATATCGGTACGAAGCTTGACCTCAATATCGATCCAGTTCGAACGCAGGGATATGAGCTTTGTATCTCGACGCAAAATGGTGCCGGGTTGGCCGATCTTCTGGCTGCGATAGGTCGTCATGCGCAGGAGAGGATTGCGGTGAGCAGTGACGTGCTGCCGTCTAAGTTGCGTCATGTTGAGTTGTTGGAAAAGGCGCTTGGGCATTTGCGATCTGCCGCGAGGGCGGAACTTGAAGCGGTGGAGCTGCGGGCAGAAGAACTGCGCCTGGCTGCAGATCAGCTGGGCCGAATTGTAGGAGCCGTGGATGTCGAGGATCTGCTCGATGTCATCTTTGCGCAGTTTTGTATCGGTAAATGACGTTGCGCGCGGCAGTTGGAAATAAATGATTCACGTGAAACAGGCGGACGCCGAGGCTGGCAGATGGAATCTGTGTTTCACGTGAAACATCAATTCCAAACCGTGTATTGACAGACCGGACGCCGCGGCACATTTGTCGTGCGATAGTTCAAGGGCAGAATTGATGGATCAAATCTTCGACGTCATTGTCGTTGGAGGCGGCCACGCGGGTTGCGAGGCGGCCAGCGCATCCGCACGTTCAGGTGCTCGTACAGCGCTTGTTACACTTCGCGCCGATACGATAGGGGTGATGTCGTGTAACCCGGCTATTGGCGGGCTTGGCAAGGGCCACCTTGTTCGGGAAGTGGACGCCCTGGATGGCCTTATGGGTCGCATTGCCGATCAGGCCGGCATTCAGTTTCGTATGCTCAATCGACGCAAGGGGCCTGCTGTCCGGGGTCCACGTACACAGGCCGATCGGAAGCTTTATCGCCTGGCGATGCAGGCGGCTATCGAAGAGCAGCAAAACCTGACGGTCATCGAAGGGGAGGTGTTCGATCTCTCACTCGAGAACAATAGAATCAGTGAGGTTGTGTTGGCCGACGGGCGTCGGCTCCGCTGCGGCGCGGTTGTTCTCACGACTGGTACTTTTTTGCGCGGTCTCATTCATATCGGCGACCGGAAGATCGTTGCCGGCCGCATGAATGAACAGGCTTCGGTCGGCTTGTCTGAAACAATGAGACGAGTGGGCTTTGCGCTAGGCAGATTGAAGACTGGCACGCCGCCCCGCCTTGACGGGAAAACCATCGATTGGGCCCCGTTGGAAATGCAGGCGGCTGACGATGTGGCAGTGCCGTTTTCGGCGATGACGGACGCGATAACGACACCTCAGATCGAGTGCGGGATAACCCGCACAACTCCGGCGACGCACGAGGTTATCAGGCAGAATCTCGGCAAATCGGCTATGTATTCCGGATCGATAGAAGGAATAGGTCCGCGCTATTGCCCGTCCATCGAGGACAAGATCGTCAAGTTCGGCGAACGCGACGGCCACCAGATTTTCCTTGAGCCGGAAGGCTTGGATGACGATACGGTCTACCCGAATGGTATCTCCACTTCACTTCCAGAAGACGTCCAGCTTGAGATCTTGAAGACCATTCCAGGCTTGGAACGAGCTTCTATGCTGCAACCCGGTTACGCGATCGAGTATGACCATATCGATCCGCGTGAGCTTGATCCAACGCTTGAAATGAGGCGTGTCAAAGGCTTGTTTTTGGCTGGACAAATCAACGGCACGACCGGATATGAAGAAGCGGCCGCCCAGGGCTTGCTTGCGGGCTTGAACGCCGCCCGGTCAGCGTCCGGTGGTGACCCTGTCACAATCAGCCGCGCTGACGCCTATATCGGCGTGCTTGTGGACGATCTGACGAGCCGAGGCATCAGTGAACCCTATCGGATGTTTACGTCCAGAGCAGAGTTTCGTCTTTCGTTGCGAGCAGACAACGCCGACGAGAGATTGACGCCCCTGGCCATGCGGTTGGGTGTGGCATCGACCGAGAGGACCGAACGCTTTGCGCGATCGAGGCTGTCGCTGGATCGGGCGCGCGAACTGGCGCGCAGCGTGACGCTTACGCCCAGCGAGGCGGCTCGACACGGGTTGGATGTCAACAAGGATGGCGTTCGACGCTCGGCCTATGACCTGCTCGCCTATGCAGGAATCGATGTGGCGTGGTTGACTCGGGTGAGCCACGAGTTTGCATCCATTGACTACAAGACCGCGGAAGCACTGGAGACAGAATCCAAATACGCTGTCTATCTCGACAGGCAAAGAGCTGATGTCGAGAGAATGCGTCATGAGGAGGCTCGTCTCATCCCTGCCGATATCGACTTTTCGCAGGTGCCCGGCCTGTCGAATGAGTTAAAGCAAAAGATGAAGCAGCGTACACCGCGCTCTATCGCAGAGGCGCAACGTGTTGATGGAATGACGCCTGCGGCGCTGGCGATCATCGTCGCGCATGTTCGCAACAGCGAATCATCGGTGCAGAAGGGCGCCGCGTGAGTAACCAGCGATTTGACGAGCTTTGCTCGATTGCGGGGCCGGTTTCACGTGAAACATATGAGATGTTGCTGCGCTTCGAGAACACATTCCTGAAATGGAATCAGCGCATCAATCTCTCGGCACCCTCCACGCTTGGGCAGACTTGGCAAAGACATATATTGGACAGCGCGCAGCTTCTTGCTCTTGAACCTCAAGCCAGGCAATGGCTGGACATCGGTTCAGGCGGCGGATTTCCAGGGCTCGTCGTCGCGTTCTTGCTACGCGAGCGCGGCGGCTCGATTGATCTCGTCGAAAGCAATCGTAAGAAAACCGGGTTCCTACAGGCGATAGTAGGCGAATTCGATCTGCCGGCGCGTATTCATGCGCGACGGATCGAGGATGTCCATAAACTGGTGCGCCAGCCGCAGGTCGTTACTGCCAGAGCGCTTGCGTCGTTGCCGCTGCTGCTCGACCTTGCAGCACCTTGGTTGACGAATGGAGCCCGTGGCCTTTTTCACAAAGGCCGGGATTATCGGGCGGAAGTCGAAGAAAGCGCTCACCACTGGATTTTCGATCTGGTAGAACATGCCAGCACAATCGACCCACAAGGCGTTGTGCTTGACATCCGCAATCTACGCAAAATGTGAACGCGTTCGGTTATCGGAATGAATTTCTGGCAGAAAAGCATGACCAAGACTGGCCCGAGAATCATCACTGTCGCCAACCAGAAGGGCGGCGTGGGAAAGACGACGACGGCGATCAATCTCGCAACCGCGCTCGCCGCCATCGGTGAGCGGGTACTGATCGTCGATCTTGACCCGCAGGGTAACGCCAGCACTGGACTCGGCATCGATCGGCGTGATCGCACGGTTTCGTCTTATGATGTGCTGATTGGAGAACTCGATCTCGAAGCGGCGGCGTTGCCAACGGCGGTTCCAGGGCTGTCGATCGTACCATCTACGCTGGATCTTCTTGGCATCGAGATGGAAATTGCCTCTGCGCCGGATCGGGTGTTGCGTCTGCGCAATGCTTTGCGTGCCTCGGCCGAACGTTCCGCGCTGTTCAGCTACGTTCTGATCGATTGCCCACCTTCGCTCAATCTTTTGACGTTGAACTCCATGGCTGCGGCAGATTCCGTGCTGGTGCCGCTGCAATGCGAGTTTTTTGCGCTTGAAGGCCTCAGCCAGCTCCTTGAAACGGTCGAGCAGGTGCGCGGGTCGATCAATCCGGAACTCGAAATACAGGGCATCGTCCTCACCATGTATGATGGCCGAAACAATCTGGCGAACCAGGTGGTGCAGGACGTGCGCGCGCATATGGGCGACAAGGTTTATGAAACCGTGATCCCGAGGAATGTGCGCGTCTCGGAGGCTCCATCTTATGGCAAGCCTGCAATTCTCTATGATCTGAAGTGCACCGGCAGCCAGGCTTATCTTCAACTCGCTTCGGAAGTCATCAGGCGGGAGCGCAGGCTCCGCGCCGCATAAGTCGATTCGAAAACGAAACAATCCGGGTAAACGATGAGCGAAGACCTATCGAGAAAGCGGCTGGGACGAGGATTGGCGGCGCTGATCGGCGAGATGGATCGCCCGGCCGCGACGGAGAAGGACGCTCCCCGGGCCGACGGCAAGGCTCCAATTGAGTTCGTGTCGCCCAACCCCCGCAATCCGCGCCGGCACTTTGGTGATGCCGAGCTGACCGATCTTGCCCAGTCGATCCGTGAGCACGGTGTTGTCCAGCCGGTGGTCGTCAGGCCGTCGCCGGCCCAGCAGGGGCGCTTCGAAATCATCGCCGGCGAGCGTCGCTGGCGCGCGGCGCAGCGCGCGGGTCTTGCCGAGATCCCGATCATCGTTCGCGACGTCAATGATCGCACGGCGCTCGAGCTTGCCATCATCGAAAACGTTCAGCGCGCGGACTTAAACCCGGTCGAGGAGGCGCTGGGCTACCAGCAGCTGATCGACGAGCACAATTACAGCCAGGCGGACCTTGGTCAGGTCATCGGCAAAAGCCGTAGCCATGTCGCCAACACATTGAGATTGTTGAAACTTCCGGATGTTATCCGCGACATGTTGGTTGATGGCGCGCTCTCGGCAGGCCATGCGCGCACGCTTGTCACTGCAGCCGATCCGGCGGGTCTCGCAAAGCGTATCGTGGAAGAGGGACTGTCCGTGCGTCAGGCCGAGGCTTTGGCCCAGATGCCGGCATCCACGCATCATGAAACGAAACGCCCGGCTCCAGCCGAGAAAGATGCCGACACGCAGGCGCTTGAGAAGCTGTTGTCTGACACCGTCGGCATGAAGGTATCAATCGCGCATAAGGATCGCGGCGGCGAAGTTCGTATCTCCTACCGTACCCTGGAGCAGCTCGACGATCTGTGCAGGCGTCTCAAGCACTAGCTATATTTTGCCGGCTTATTACAGCTTTTGCGACCAACTAGCGTTGGTTGAGTCTCGCGCTTTCCAGCGCAATTCCAAGCAGCGCCTGCCGCGCCAGTGCCGGCGCAAGCTCGGGCCGCCTTCTTGTCTGCAGGACAGCGGCTTGTAGCCGCGCCAGCGCACGTTCGATGGCTTGGCTGTTCCATCTTTCCAGCGTCTTCTCCACCAGCTTGCGCTTGGCGAAGAACACCGGCGGGCGATGGCTCGCGACGATGGAAGCGGCATTGCGCCCGCTTTCTTCCATCGCACCGCGCATGGCGTGGATCGTCTGGAACTGGCGCATGGCGCCGGCGAGCGCGAGGAGTGCCTGTCCGCCACCCTGCGCCTGACGGGTAAAGGCGGCGTCGAAATCCGCGATACGACCTTCGAGCACGGCATCGACGGCATCGTCGAAGGATTGCCCCGACACATCGCCCGTCATGGCCTTCACGTCGTCCAAGGTGATTTCGGCCTGTCCCTGCGCATAGAGCGCCAGCTTCTGGATCTCGCCGCGTGAAGCGAGGCGATCACCGCCAAGATTACGACGCAGCGCCTGTCGCGCTTCCAGTGGCATGGTCATCCCAGCCTTGCGCAACTCATCGTCGATGACAGCGTCGATGTCGCGACCTTCATCGGCGTAGCAAGGCAGCGCCATGGCGGCGTCCGCTGCTTCCACCACTGAACGCAACGCCGCGCCCTTCTTGAGGTCGCCTGCCTCGATCAGGATGATTGCATCGCGAGGCGGCTCGGCAATCAACGCCTTGACGTCGTCCGCCAGCCCCTTCTGGCCGGCCGCATTGCGCACCCACAAAAGGCGGCGGTCCGAAAACATCGGAACGGTGCGAGCCTCATCGAGCAAGCGACCGTCACCGCGCTCGACCTCGGCGCCATCCATTTTCACTACGGAAAACGGATCGTCGAGCGGAAGGCCGGTCCGCTCGGCAAACGCCTTACCCCTTTCAGCCACCAGGCCGCGGTCGGGGCCGTAAAGCAGCACGATTACAATCTTTGGATCGGGGCGGCCGAGCCAGTTCTCGACCTCAAATGCTTTCTTCTGCGCCATACCCGTCTCCTAGCATAGCCGGATCGACGCGCGAACGGCTCAATTTGCACCGTCGTGCCCATACGCAGCATTCATCCACCGCCCGCCACTTCGCCATTCCGTTTGTTGCCGGCCAGCGACCTTGAAAAATGGGAAATTGCTTCGTTTTCCTGTCACAATCGCCAGATCGTTGCCCGCAACCCACCGAGGCCTTCCAAAGGCAGCGGAAATTGGCGCTGATCATGTGTGTGCAAATGTGCAACTATCGGCGGCAGCGACATTGGAGGACTGGTCATGACCGATGCTGGGATGTTGCGATTTCACGTTCCTGAACCTGAGGTGAGACCGGGCGGCGCGCCGGATTTCTCGAATGTGTCGATCCCCAAGGCAGGGTCCGTGCCTCGGCCCGAAGTGGATGTCGATCCGCGTACCATTCGCGACCTTGCCTTTTCCATCATCCGGGTGCTGAACCGATCAGGCGAAGCCGTAGGCCCATGGGCCGGATCGCTCAGCGATGAGGAGCTTCTGGAGGGTCTTCGTCACATGGTGACGTTGCGGACCTTCGACGCGCGCATGCAGATGGCGCAGCGGCAGGGCAAGACCTCGTTCTACATGCAGCACCTCGGCGAGGAAGCGGTAAGCTGTGCTTTCCGCAAGGCGCTTTCGCCAGGCGACATGAATTTTCCGACCTATCGGCAGGCAGGCCTGCTGATTGCCGGTGGCTACCCGATGGTCACCATGATGAACCAGATCTATTCCAACGAGGCCGATCCGCTGAAGGGTCGGCAACTGCCGATCATGTATTCCTCCAAGGATCACGGCTTCTTCTCGATCTCGGGCAATCTGGCGACGCAGTACATCCAGGCCGTGGGCTGGGCGATGGCATCAGCCATCAGTGGCGACACGCGCATCGCAGCCGGCTGGATCGGCGACGGCTCCACGGCAGAGTCGGATTTCCATGCGGCGCTGGTCTTCGCCTCGACCTACAAGGCACCGATCGTCCTCAACGTCGTCAACAACCAGTGGGCCATTTCGACCTTTCAGGGCATTGCGCGTGGCGGGTCCGGCACCTTTGCAGCACGTGGCCTCGGCTTCGGCATTCCGGCTCTGCGCGTCGACGGCAACGACTACCTCGCTGTTCATGCCGTCGCCAAATGGGCGGTTGAACGCGCGCGGCGCAATCTCGGGCCGACGCTGGTCGAATACGTCACCTACCGCGCTGGAGCCCACTCCACGTCTGACGACCCTTCGGCCTATCGTCCAAAAGCCGAGTCGGACGCGTGGCCGCTTGGCGATCCGGTGATAAGGCTCAAGAACCACCTCATCCAGAAGGGTGTTTGGTCGGACGAGCGTCATGCACAAGCGGAAGCGGAAATCCTCGATACGGTGATCGCGGCACAAAAAGAGGCCGAACAGCATGGCACGCTGCATTCCGGCAACAAGCCATCGATGCGCGACATGTTCGAAGGGGTCTATGAGCAGATGCCGCCGCATCTGAGGCATCAACGCCAGCAGGCGGGAGTCTGAACATGCCGCGCAAAACCATGATCGAAGCCATTCGCGATGCCATGGACGTTTCCATGGGGCGCGATGAACGGGTCGTCGTGTTCGGCGAGGATGTGGGCTTTTTCGGCGGCGTGTTCCGCTGCACGCAGGGCCTTCAGGCCAAGTACGGCACCAGCCGCTGCTTCGATGCCCCGATCAATGAATCGGGTATCGTCGGAGCGGCCATCGGCATGGCGGCCTACGGCCTGCGCCCTTGCGTCGAAGTCCAGTTTGCCGACTATGTGTATCCGGCCTACGACCAGATTGTCTCGGAGGCGGCGCGGCTGCGCTATCGCTCGAATGGTGATTTCACCTGTCCGCTGGTGGTGCGCATGCCGACCGGCGGCGGCATTTTCGGTGGCCAGACGCATAGCCAGAGCCCTGAGGCGCTGTTCACGCATGTGTCCGGGCTCAAGGTGGTTGTTCCCTCCAATCCCCACGATGCCAAGGGCTTGTTGATCTCGGCTATCGAGGACCCCGATCCGGTGATCTTCCTCGAACCGAAACGGCTCTACAACGGCCCCTTCGACGGCCATCATGAGCGCCCGGTGACGCCGTGGTCGAAGCATGAACTCGGCGAAGTCGCCGATGGTCACTACACGGTTCCATTGGGCAAGGCCGCTATCCGTCGCCAGGGCTCCTCGCTTACCGTGCTTGCCTACGGCACCATGGTCTATGTTGCGGAAGCCGCCGTGGAAGAAACCGGCATAGACGCCGAGATCATCGACCTCAGGACGCTCCTGCCGCTCGACCTCGACACCATCGTCGCGTCGGTGAAGAAAACCGGCCGTTGCGTCGTCGTGCATGAAGCGACGCTTACCTCAGGCTTTGGCGCGGAATTGACCAGCCTCGTCCAGGAAAACTGCTTCTACAATCTCGAAGCGCCGGTGGCGCGCGTTGCCGGTTGGGACACGCCCTATCCGCACGCGCAGGAGTGGGACTATTTCCCCGGGCCTTCGCGGGTTGGCCGCGCCTTGATTTCGACAATGGAGGCCTGAGATGGGCGAATACGTCATCAAGCTTCCTGATGTCGGCGAAGGCGTCGCCGAGGCTGAACTGGTCGAATGGAACGTCAAGATCGGCGACATGGTGCGCGAAGACACCGTGCTTGCCGCCGTCATGACCGACAAGGCAACCGTGGAAATCCCTTCGCCGGTCGATGGCGAGATCCTGTGGCTCGGCGCCGAGATCGGCGACACTGTCGCCATCGGCTCGCCGATTGTGCGGCTAAAGGTTGCCGGCGAAGGCAATGTCGGTGCGGGGACCGAAACAGCGGCCCCGCCGAAACCGCCAGCCCGCGATGATGGCAAGGCTCAAAGCGTCCCTGCAGAACCAACGCCACAGCCAATACGCGCCGAAGCAGCCCCGGTGCCAGCGAAGCCGGCGGCTTCAAGTGCAAAGCCAGCGTCTGCAGCCGTTCAGCGCGGGGCACCCCGAGCCGAAGGCGACAAGCCGCTGGCATCTCCTGCGGTTCGCTTGAGGGCCAAGGAAGCCGGTATCGACCTGCGGCAGGTTGCGGGCAGCGGTCCGGCCGGCCGCATAAGCCACGAAGATCTCGAGGCATTCATCCAGCGTGGTCCGCAAACGGGCAAGGCTTCCGGCCTTGTCCGCAACGATGCGGTCGAGGAAATCAAGATTGTCGGGCTGCGGCGCAAGATCGCCGAGAAGATGAAGCTCGCCAAGTCGCGCATTCCGCACATCACCTATGTCGAAGAGATCGATGTGACAGCGCTCGAAGAGTTGCGCGCCAACCTCAACAAGGAAAAGCGCGCGGATCGCCCCAAGCTGACCCTGCTGCCGTTCCTGATGCGGGCGATGGTCAAGGCCATCGCCGAGCAATCGCAACTCAATGCCCTGTTCGACGACGAGGCGGGCATTGTCCATCAATATGGCGGCGTCCATATCGGTATTGCGGCGCAGACACCCGGCGGCCTGGTCGTGCCGGTGGTCAAGCACGCAGAGGCGCGCGACCTCTGGGATTGCGCTGCTGAAGTCAACCGGCTTGCAGAGGCTGCAAAGGCCGGTACGGCGACGCGCGAGGAGCTTTCGGGCTCGACCATCACGATTACCTCGCTCGGTGCAATGGGCGGCGTCGTCACCACCCCGGTCATAAACCATCCGGAAGTGGCGATCGTCGGCGTCAACAAGATGATGGTCCGTCCGATGTGGGACGGCAGCCAGTTCGTGCCCCGCAAGATGATGAACCTCTCCTCCAGCTTCGATCATCGCGTCATCGACGGTTGGGATGCGGCCGTCTTCGTTCAGCGCATCAAGGCGCTGCTCGAAACCCCCGCGCTGATTTTCGTGGAGGGATGACGATGATCTCGCCAAGCGACAGCCGGCTTGCCGGCAGGTTCACGACCCAGGAAGGAAGCCGGTGATGAAAGACATTACCTGCAAGCTGCTTGTCATCGGTGCCGGTCCCGGCGGCTATGTCTGCGCCATCCGCGCCGGCCAGCTCGGCGTTGATACGGTCGTCATCGAGGCCGGCAAGCCCGGCGGCACCTGCCTCAATGTCGGCTGCATCCCTTCCAAGGCGCTGATCCATGCCGCCGAGGAGTTCGAAAAGGCCGTTCACTGGTCCGGGAAACCCGGTCCACTCGGAATTTCAGTGGAGTCGCCAAAGCTGAATTTCGGCAAAACCGTCGCCTGGAAAGACGGCATCGTTAGCCGACTGAACAGCGGCGTTGCCGGCTTGCTGAAAAAGGCCAAGGTGAAGTACGTCCAGGGCTGGGCAACATTCCGCGACGGCAAGACGGTCGAGGTGGAGACCGAGACAGGAACGCAAGTGATCCGTGCCGAAAACGTGGTCATCGCCACTGGCTCCGCACCGGTCGAGCTTCCCTTCCTGCCTTTCGGCGGCAATGTCATTTCGTCCACCGAAGCATTGTCGCTTGCCGAAGTGCCGGAGCGGCTGGCGGTTGTCGGCGGCGGCTATATCGGGCTCGAACTCGGCACCGCCTTCGCCAAACTGGGCGCCAAGGTCACGGTGGTCGAGGCGTTGCCGCGCCTTTTGCAGCAATACGATGCGGAACTGACCAAGCCGGTCCTGAAACGGCTTGCCGACCTTGGCATCGAGGTTCTGACCGGAGCCAAGGCCAAGGGTGTCTCCAGCAAGGGCGACGCCCTGCTTGTCGAGACTGCCGACGGCAAGGACCGCAAGATCGCGGCCGACAAGATCCTTGTCACCGTTGGCCGCAAGCCTGTCACCGATGGCTGGGGCCTGGAGGAGATCGATCTCGACATGAGCGGGCGTTTTGTCCGCATCGACGACCAGTGCCGCACTTCGATGCGTGGTGTCTATGCCATTGGCGACGTCACCGGCGAGCCGATGCTGGCGCATCGCGCAATGGCGCAGGGCGAGATGGTGGCCGAGATCGTTGCCGGCCACAAGCGCAGCTGGGACAAGCGCGCCATCCCTGCCATCTGCTTCACCGATCCTGAACTGGTAACGGCGGGCCTATCGCCGGACGAAGCCAAGAAGCTCGGCGGTGAGCTCAAGATCGGCCAGTTCCCGTTCAGCGCCAATGGCCGAGCCATGACCAAACAGGGCGAAGACGGCTTCGTTCGGGTCGTCGCGCGCGCCGACAACCATCTTGTCCTCGGCATCCAGGCGGTTGGGCAGGGCGTATCGGAACTGTCCGCCGCATTCGGGCTGGCGCTTGAAATGGGCGCGCGGCTGGAAGACATCGCCGGCACGATCCATGCCCACCCTACCCAAGGCGAAGCTTTCCAGGAAGCCGCGCTCAAGGGCCTCGGCCACGCGCTGCACATCTAGATCCTGACCCTATCAAAAAAGAGCTCGCGCCGTTGCCGTCGCGAGCCCTTCTCCTCCCCAGAACTGTTGATTCTTGTCAGCTTGCCAGGCGGCTTGCCATTTCATGCTGCGCATAGGCGCGACCGAAACGGTTAGCTAGGAAGGTGTCGAGCGCGATGTCTTCCTGCCTGACGAAACCCTTGGCCGGCAGGCTGCCGTCGGCCAGCATGTCGAGCACGGCGCAGATGCCCGAAGCGGTGGTGATCTGGATTGCCGAATGGACGGCCGCACCAACGCGCTGGCTGTAGATCTTGTTGGCGTAGGTTTCCTGCAGCAGGCGTCCGTTCTTGCGGCCGCTCACCGTCACGAAAACGATGACCACATCCTGCATCGTCGCCGGCAGGGCGCTTTCGAAAATATCCTTCAAAACGTCGCGGCGATGGCGCAGGCCGAGATCGTTGAGCAGCGCCTTCATGATCGCGGCATGGCCGGGATAGCGGATGGTGCGATAGTTCAGCGTGCGCACCTTGCCTTTCAGCGTCTCGGCCAGCGTGCCCAGCCCGCCGGAGGTGTTGAAAGCCTCGTAGGTCACGCCATCGAGCGAAAACTCCTCGCGCTCCTCAAGCGGCGGCACTTCTACCAGTTCACCCTCGACGATTGCCTCGCAAGGCTCGCAATATTCGTTGATGACGCCGTCCGTGCTCCAGGTCAGGTTGTAGTTCAACGCGTTGGAGGGATACTGCGGCAGCGCGCCGACGCGCATGCGAACGCTTTCCAGCGTGTCGAAGCGGCTGGCGAGGTCGTTGGCGACGATGGAGATGAAGCCGGGCGCCAGCCCACACTGCGGAATGAAGGCGGTCTTGGAGCCGCGGGCCAGTTCCTTGACGCGGCGGGTCGAAGCGACATCCTCGGTAAGGTCGAGATAGTGAACGCCGGTTGCAGCGGCCGCTTCCGCGATGCGCGTGGTGAGGTGGAAGGGAGCGGCACTCAGCACGGCAAACTTGCCGGCAAGCGCCTTTTCAAGCTCGCCCTTGGCGCCGATATCGAGTTCGAGCGTCGCGACCTGGCCGGAAAGCCCCATCGCGGCAAGCTGCTCCGCGGAGCGGTCCACCACGGTCACGCGGTAGTCGCCTGTGGCGGCCAGCATCTCGGCAATGGTCGAACCGATCTTGCCGGCTCCGATGACAACGACTTCCTTCATGGCGATACCCTCGATCTTGAAAAATGCTTGGCGGAAGCATCGCAGGATGGGTGACGAAAGAAAGGATACATTTCGTCGGATCGATATGATAGTTTAGGCGAAACGACGATAGTGTCTGGCGATATGACAAGCCCTGCCGATCAGGCCCTTATCTCCCTGCTGCGTGAGAACGCGCGTGCTTCCACAGCCGAACTGGCGCGCAAGCTCGGCGTGTCGCGCACCACCGTGCAAAGCCGCATCGACCGGCTTGAGGCGCGCGGCGTCATCGCCGGCTATGGTGTGAGGCTTTCGCCCGACTATGAGCAGGGGCTGGTCCGGGCGCATGTACTTTTGACCGTCACGCCAAAGCTGGCCGATACGGTGGTGCGCAGCCTGAAGGCCCTGCCTGCCGTGCGCACGCTGCATTCTGTCAGCGGCAGCTTCGACATGATCGTTATCGTCGAATCGCTGTCCATTGCCGATCTCGACGGACTGCTGGACCGCATCGGTGCGATGGAGGGCGTTGAACGCACCTTGTCGTCGATTATCCTTTCAACGCGCATCGACAGGTAGAAAAACATGAGCGGCGAAACCGACCTCGGCAAACTGCTTGCCTCGATGCGGCCGGAACTCCAGCCGCATGTGCATGTCTTCGTCACCGTGCCAGACGGGTCTCCGCAGCCGACAGACATCGAACCTGTCATGATCTTTCGCGAACGGGAGGGTACGACGCTGATCCTGCGCGAGGATCAGGCACATTCTGCAGGCCTCGCCGGCACGTTCCGCTGCCGCATGATCACGCTCACCGTCCATTCGGCGCTGGAAGGGGTCGGCTTCCTCGCCGCGATCACCGCACGGCTTTCGGTCGCCGGCATCGGGTCCAATCCGGTTTCGGCATTCTACCACGACCACCTTTTCGTCCCCGCCGACAGGGTGGACGATGCGCTGCGTGTCTTGCACGAGCTTTCGGCGGAAAGCGTGTGAAAACGTGGATCGGATATAGGCCTGCTTCCGCCCAACCCCTTGATCCTGCTCATTTCTGCAAAAATCTTCGGCCCCACTTATCCACACCCTCGCCATCTCCCTCATAATCCCTCCCATCGCCCTTGCGGGAGACCTGGTGCGCACCGGGTATCAGGGAAGGGCGTC
>NZ_JBMDKS010000154.1:0-311 GCF_057809835.1 Mesorhizobium sp. FG116 | reverse complement strand
AGGGACTGGTCAGCGCCGCGGCACCTCCCCGCTCGCGGAAGCCATCCGTATGCAGGTTGACATAGGCCAGATTGGCGAAGGGCTCGAAGCGCGCGCCGCCGGCATTGAAGCCGTAGGCGAGTTCGCCGAAGACCTGCGCGGTTGCGGCATTGTAGGCGCCCTTCAGGCCGTTGCTGAAGCCCGGGAAGGAGACGTTCCGCGAGGTGGAGATGTC
Source organism: Mesorhizobium sp. FG116 (assembly GCF_057809835.1). NCBI lineage: Bacteria > Pseudomonadati > Pseudomonadota > Alphaproteobacteria > Hyphomicrobiales > Phyllobacteriaceae > Mesorhizobium > Mesorhizobium sp. FG116. Next base: position 97 of record NZ_JBMDKS010000154.1, on the reverse strand, counting down.
GTGCCAGGTGTAGGCGGCGCCGGTGCGGAAGGCGAGATCACCCCATTGCGTGCCGCCATAGAGGCCGAGATGGTAGTTGTCGCTCGTGCCCGTCGAG
>NZ_JBMDKS010000153.1:0-319 GCF_057809835.1 Mesorhizobium sp. FG116 | reverse complement strand
CCGGCGACTGGCTCAAGATCAAATGCGTCCAGAGCGAAAGCTTCATGATCGTCGGCTACCAAGCCTCGGCGTCGGCGCGCGGCGGCATCGGCAGTCTGCTGCTCGCCGGGAAACGCGGCCATGACTGGGTCTATGTCGGAGAGGCCGGAACCGGCTTCAAAGGCAAGGATGCCGCCTTTCTTCGCAGAACCCTGGACACGCTGAAAACGAAGACGCCGGCCGTGACTCTGAAAGGCAAGAACCTCGTCTTCGCCCAGCCGACGCTGATCGCCGAGATCGAGTTCCGCGGCTGGACCCGCGAAGGCAGTCTGAGACACGC
>NZ_JBMDKS010000152.1:0-322 GCF_057809835.1 Mesorhizobium sp. FG116 | reverse complement strand
CAGATGAGGTCAGTTCTTTGACAATGGCCAGACGGCTTTCGCCGGGCGTGGCAACCATAAAGCACGAGCCTTGGCCAGCCGTCTGGCCATTCCCGGGGTCCCCGCCAGCGACGAGCGTTAGCGAGGAGCTTAAAGGCGGGGCAAAGAACCTCAGACGGCTTTGGCCGGGCGTGGCGATGAATAAGTGCGCACTTCCCTTCGCCCCTTGTGGGAGAAGGTGGCCGAGCGCCAGCGAGGTCGGATGAGGGGTGTTGGACGGAGCGCTGCTACCCCTCATCCGCCTTCACTTCGTTCAGGCACCTTCTCCCACAAGGGGAGAAGG
>NZ_JBMDKS010000151.1:0-350 GCF_057809835.1 Mesorhizobium sp. FG116 | reverse complement strand
GCCAACGACACCGATGCCAATGGCGATCCGCTCACCATCACCGGCGTCAGCGCGCCATCCAATGGCACCGCGACCTTCAACGCCCAGACCAACACCATCACCTTCACCCCCACCGCCGGCTATAGCGGTGCAGCCGGCTTCACCTACACGATCTCGGACGGACGCGGCGGCACATCGTCGGCAACCGTGGCTCTTACCGTCACGGTGCCGAACACGCCGCCGGTCGCCACCAACGACACCGGCTTCACCACCCAGCAAGGCACCGCGCTGCAGATCACGGCTGCCTCGCTTCTGGCCAACGACACCGACGCCAATGGCGATCCGCTCACCATCACCGGCGTCAGCGCGCC
>NZ_JBMDKS010000150.1:0-354 GCF_057809835.1 Mesorhizobium sp. FG116 | reverse complement strand
ATCCGAGAATCGGGCTGTAAGGTTCCGACGTCGGCTGTGATTGACAGCCTCGACCCGGCCGAGATCGAGCTGTGGTTTGCCGATGGTGCGTACACCAGCCATAGGATCGAGAATGTCATCCGCGCCTTGTCCGACATTCCGGAGGGCTGAGGTCCGATGAAGCGATGATAAGCAGACAGATCGGCCGAGCCTACAGGTGCCAGCCGGCGCTGCCTCCTGGCCAATAAACTTGCCGGCATGTCATGTCATGTCATGTCAAAGTTGCGTAATATGGGTTATGGAACTAAGTAATTGATATTATTGACTTATCTGCATTATCCAAGCAACCGTACGTCTAGGTTAAAAGGTTCAATC